>DALYHZ010000011.1:0-438 GCA_031970635.1 Methylococcaceae bacterium
ATGCGATTGAAGTTTTAGAGCAGCGGATTCCAGACGAAAGTTTGGCGGGGCTGCATTTATTTTTCCCTGACCCATGGCATAAGAAAAAACACCATAAACGCCGTATTGTGCGTGACAGTTTTGTTGAATTATTAGCGCGAAAACTTGCACCGAACGGTTATTTCCATGCCGCAACGGATTGGGAAAATTATGCCGAATGGATGCTAGAAATTTTAAATCGTGCCACAAAATTTAAAAATCTCAGTGCCACGCAGACGTATTGTGAACGCCCTGATTACCGCCCACTCACAAAATTTGAGCAGCGCGGTATTCGCTTAGGGCATGGCGTTTGGGATGTAATGTTTGCTAAACAAGAGACTCCGCCAAATTAAAAATCACTTTTCCAGCTTGAATTGTATGCGTCACACGCCCTTTTAAGGTTTTGCCCCAAAATGGCGT
>DALYHZ010000011.1:448-7549 GCA_031970635.1 Methylococcaceae bacterium
AACTATCAAATTAGAAGGTAGCTGAAAGATTGACCCCAAAATGGCGTGTTGATGCCTTCGCTATGCCACGTTTGAGAATTGACTTGCCACGCTAAATTTGGGTCAAAAATACAAATATCTGCCGGTAATCCCACCGTTAAAGAACCTGTTTTTAAACCTAAAATTTGCGCTGGTTTTGTACTTAATGCCGCAAGACCGCTCGATAAATCAATTACTTCCTGATTAACTAATTTCAGCAATAACGGTAAAAAGGTTTCTAATGTTGAAATCCCCGCTTTCGTTTCAGGAAAAGCGGCAAGTTTTGCATCAAGACGGTGTGGTTGATGGTCAGAACAAATCGCGTCAAGCGTACCGTTGAGCAAACCAGCGCGTAAATAGTCACGGTCTTCTGTGCCACGAAATGGCGGTAACACATGATAATTACTGTCAAACGGTGTCACATCATTTTCAGTTAAATGCAATTGGTGCATCGCCACATCAGCACTGACCATTAAACCGTATTTTTTAGCTTGTTGTAATTTAATTACCGCCCGCCGACTGCTCAATTGCCCAAAATGTACGCGACAACCGGTTAATTCAGCAAGTTCTAAACACTGTTCTAATGCAATCGTTTCGGCGGCTTCGGGAATGCTTGGCAATCCGTAACGAGTTGCCATCGCCCCTTCATGCGCGCAACCACCATTACTTAAACTAAATTCATTTGGACGATAAATAAACAACAAATCATGGCTTGCCGCATATTCCATTGCGCGGCGCAAAATCAGTAAATTTTTCACCGGAAAATTACCGTTACTCATCGCAATGCAACCGGCTTGTTTTAGCGACAACATTGAGCTTAATTCGTTGCCTTCCAGTTTTTGCGTCAATGCCCCAATAAAATGGCATTTAGAGTAATTTGATAATTCGGCTAATTCTTTTAAGTGCTTGACGACTTCGGGCGTGTCGATGATGGGCGAAATGTCTGGTTGCACACAAAATGAGGTCATACCAGCACTTGCTGCAACACGCGCTTCTTTTGATACGTCACGCAAACGAACACTTAAATCGACAAATCCCGCACAAACAATTTGTCCTGTCGCATCAATGACGTGTTCAGCGTGAAAATTAGCCGGCGCATGATAAACCCCCACGATTTTTTCATTTTCGATATAAATATCGCCAATGCCATCGAAATTATTGGTTGCATCAATTAACCGCCCATTTTGAATGTGTAATCTCATATCACAACTTCCCGTAATAGCCTTCTTTTAACGCATCAAATAAATTTGCCGCGCTGTGGATTTCACCATCGTATTCAATTTCCTCGTTGCCTTTAAATTCGACCGTTGAACCATCTTCAAGTGTGAATTGATAAGTCGTATTTTCTAAATCCGATTCTTTCACCAACACACCTTGGAATACTTCGGGGTTAAATCTAAACGTCGTGCAACCTTTCAAACCTTTGTCGTAAGCGTATTGATAAATATGTTTGAAATCTTCGTATGGATAATCGGTTGGCACATTGGCCGTTTTTGAAATCGATGAATCTACCCATTTTTGAGCCGCCGCTTGAATATCAACATGTTGTTCAGGTGTGACGGTATCTGAGGAGATAAAATAATCGGGCAAAGGTTTATCGCTGTATGGCATCGCATCTGCGTCAATAAGTTCACGATAAGCGAGTAATTCATACGAAAAAACATCCACTTTTTCTTTCGATTTTTTACCTGCGCGAATGACGTTACGCGAATAGTGGTGCGCGAAACTGGGTTCGATACCATTACTGGCATTATTAGCAAGTGAAAGCGAAATTGTTCCTGTTGGCGCAATCGAACTGTGATGGGTAAAACGTGCGCCAAATTTGGCTAATTCTGCAACTAATTCAGGTTCAATTTCAGCGAGTTGCTGCATATACCGACTGTATTTCGCATGTAACTCACTGCCACGAATTTCATCACCAATTTTGTAACCATCGACAATCATTTCAGGACGTTTGTGCAACATTTCACCGGTAACGGTAAATGTTTGTGTCAAAATCGGCGCGGCTCCTTTTTCTTTGGCTAATTCAAGCCCCACTTTCCAACCTTCGACAGCTAATACTTTTGTGACTTCTTCGGTAAAAGTCACCGAATTGGCATCGCCATATTTCATCCCTAGCATCGTTAAGGTTGAACCTAAACCTAAATAGCCCATGCCATGACGACGTTTATTGGTAATTTCCTCGCGTTGTTGGGGTAGGGGAAGACCGTTAATTTCGACCACGTTATCTAACATGCGTGTAAAAATTTGAATGGTTTTACGATACGTTTCCCAATCGAAAGCCGCCTCTGGCGTGAACGGCTTTGTTACAAAACCGGTTAAGTTAATTGAACCTAATAAGCAACTTCCGTAAGCGGGAAGGGGTTGTTCACCGCATGGATTGGTACTTCTGACGTTTTCACAAAACCAATTGTTATTTTTTTCGTTGACTTCATCAATCAAAATAAACCCCGGTTCAGCGTAATCATACGTTGAACTCATGATGATGTCCCACAAACGTCTTGCAGGCATGGTTTTCGTGATTCGACAAGCGATAAGACCGGCTTCATTCGTTACATAATCGGACTTATTGGGTAAATCACGCCATAAAATTTGCTCAGCATTATTTAGGTCTAATTTATCGCGTATAACTTCTTGTTCTGAAACAGGAAATGAAAATGCCCAAGGTAAATCATTTTTCACTGCATTCATGAATTCAGACGTAATTAACAGCGATAAATTGAATTGTCGTAAACGCCCGTCTTCGCGTTTAGCGCGAATAAAATCAATAACATCAGGATGTCCAACGTCAAATGTTGCCATTTGCGCGCCGCGTCGTCCACCTGCGGATGAGACGGTAAAACACATTTTGTCGTAAATATCCATGAATGACAGTGGTCCTGACGTATATGCACCTGCGCCAGAAACGTAAGCATCGCGCGGGCGAAGCGTCGAAAATTCATAACCAATGCCGCAACCAGCTTTCAACGTTAAGCCAGCTTCATGCACTTTTGCCAAAATATCATCCATGCTGTCGTGGATTGTTCCAGAAACAGTGCAATTGATGGTTGAAGTAGCGGGTTTGTATTCGAGCGCACCGGCATTTGACATGATACGTCCGGCAGGAATGGCTCCTTGCCGTAATGCCCATAAAAATTCGTGATAATGGCGTTCTTTTTGCTCAACATTTGTTTCGACATCGGCGAGAGCTTTGGCCACACGCTGATATGTTTCATCCATCGTTTTGTCGATAACAGAACCGTCTTTATTTTTTAAACGGTATTTTGTGTCCCAAATATCCATTGACGTAGATTGAAATGGAATAACATGAGAAGAAGTAAAAGAGGGCATAGATTTCGCGGTTTTTGTCATGGAATATTTTTTAAATTTGAAGAGTTTTATCAATATGTAGATTATATCTGTGAAATAAACGCAATATATAGGATTTTATCGTTTTAATTTTGGGTAATAATGAAAATCAAAGGGTTAGATTTTTTTGTGAATTTTGCCAGCGTTACCGACTGGCATTTTTAAGATACATTGCTATTATTTAACATAATATTCATTATGCGAAATTATGGTTATCCATAAAAACTAATGTTAAAATGCGCCCACTCTTCCACCACACGAAAATTAACAACATGACACAACCTTATATTCCACCACCTAAAGAAATTGATGATGTTTTTGATAAAAAAACACCAAAATACATTCCACTAAAAGATCACGATACGCCCGTTAAAGTGTTATTTACAGGCTATCTTTGTACCGTTGCCGTGGGCTATTTATTTGCGCTAATCCAAATTTTATTTACGCATGGTATGGCGGACGGTAAATTCGGTTTGTCTATTGATGATATTGTGTATAGCTATTATGGCAATCGCTCCGGTACTGTTTTGGAAACAAAACTCAACGGTTCGATGAAAGATAACGCTACTGAACAAGAACGCTTTGATATTATTCAATGGGTACGCGACGGTGCAGATAAAGACGATTACATTGATAATGGAATTAAAAAAATCGTTGAAAATAAATGCGTTATGTGTCACAACAAAGATGCGGGCGGTTTACCAGACTTTACGAAATTTGACACATTAAAAGCACTCAGCGCACAAGATGAAGGTGCGACTTTTGCGTCGTTAACACGGATTTCACACATACATTTGTTTGGCATTGGTTTTATTTTCATGTTTGTCGGCATTATTTTCAGTTTTGCAGAGACCACGAAAACAAAATACAAATGTATTGCGATTGGCATGCCTTATGTATTTTTGATTGCTGACATTTTGTCATGGTGGCTGACCAAAATTCATCCTATGTTTGCAATGCTCGTTATTTTTGCGGGTATGGGAATGGGTATCTCGTTTGTTTACATGTGGATTGTTTCGTTACTAGAGATGTGGCTATATAAACCCGTTTTTGTTAGCGGTTTAGGCATGCACTATTTGCAATGGCGAGATAACTTAAAATCTGAAAAATCGAAACAACGTGTTGATTTTATCGTCGGTTTATTTGCAAAAAGTGGGCATTTTGTTTACGCACAATTTTCGACCATTGCCCTGCCCTGGTTAAAAACGCTATGGGATTCTTTGCTAAATAAAATGCGAAAATAAATCTCGTTTTTTAATTTAAATTAGTGCGCGATAACGAATTGAATCGTTGTCGCGCTTTTCTTTTTGAGCCAGTGCTATGAAATTCGCCTTACAAATCAATGCCAGTCCTTATCACTCATCAAGCAGTTTAACCGCATACCGTTTTGCAGAATCTGTTTTAGCGCAACAGCATGAAATTTATCGTGTTTTTTTTTATCACGATGGAATTTATCACGCTCTTAAAACTGCCACGCCGCCTGATGACGAAATGTCGATTTTTAAATGCTGGCGTGAATTAGCGAAAAATCACGATTTAGATTTAGTCGTCTGCATTTCTGCGGCACAACGGCGCGGTTTGTTAAGTGAGAATTTAGCAATCGGTTTTCGATTAGGTGGTCTAGGGCAATTACTCGAAGCCACGTTGCTGGCAGATCGCTTTTTAGTTTTTGGATAATTCGATGAAACGTTATTTGTTTGTGTTGCGTAAGCCTAGTTATAGCGGACTTTATGTGCAAGAAATGGTTGATATTATTTTAACAACCGCTGCATTTGAACAAGATGTCTGCATCCTATTATTGGACGATGCTGTTTTTCACTTAAAGTCAAACCAGAACGCTGTAAATTCAGGTTGTAAAAATACCGCCACATTGTTTGAAATTTTGCCAACGATGGATGTTAACAATATCTTTGTTGAAACCGAATCACTGACAGAACGTGGATTGACAATAGATAGGCTGACTCAACCCATATTTCTCAAATCGCGTGCAACAATAGCCGATTTTATGGCGCAATTTGATATTGTTATGGGTTGAATCATACTGTCAAACAACCCAATTTATTACCCCGTTTTAAAATTTGCGACCGTAACAGATAATTTTCGTGCTTGTGATTCAAGCGATTCAGCGCCTGCTGCCGCTTGTTCAACTAATGCCGCATTTTGTTGAGTCACGTCATCCATTTGCGCAATGGCAGAATTTACTTGAGCAATGCCGCCACTTTGCTCAACAGACGCGGATGTGATTTCAGCCATAATTGTGGTAACACCTTGCACCGATTGCACAATTTCTTGCATTGTTTTACCGGCTTGCTCGACTAACTTACTACCGTCTTCTATTTTTTCAACGGAATCGCCAATCAAGCTTTGAATTTCTCCAGCTGCGGCAGCGGCGCGTTGCGCTAAATTACGTACTTCTGTGGCGACCACGGCAAAACCACGTCCTTGCTCACCTGCTCTAGCCGCTTCAACAGCCGCATTAAGCGCGAGAATATTTGTTTGAAACGCGATATTGTCAATCACCGAAATGATTTCAACCACTTTGCGTGAGGACTCGTTAATACTTTCCATTGTTGTCACGACATTACCGACGACAACACCACCTTGACTCGCAATATTTGTTGCATCTTTTGCTAATTCATTGGCTAAAGTGGCATTTTCAGCATTATGCTGAACAGTGCTGGTGAGCTGTGTCATGCTGGCAGCGGTTTCTTCCAAACTGGCAGCTTGTTTTTCAGTTCGGCGAGACAAATCATTATTTCCAGCCGCAATTTCTTGTGCTGCCGTATTGATGAGCTGTGTGGAATCTTTAATTTCACTAACCAGTGCTTGAAGATTCTCTACGGTACTGTTAATGCCTTCTTTGACTTTGCCAAATGTCCCTGGGTAATTATTCTCGATAGTTTTTGTTAAATCGCCTTGAGCTAAAGCATTCGACACACGCAAAATGTCGTTAAACCCAGTATCACATGTGGTCAATAATCGGTTTAAATCACTGAGCATGTCGTGAAACATAAATTCAAATTTTTCTGCCTGCGTGCGTTTGGAAAAATCGCCATTCGCCCCTGCTTTTGCTAGCATTTCAATTTCACTACTGATTAGCAAAAGTGCTTGTTTAATATCGCGCATCGCATCCGTAATGACGTGTGTATCACCAGGCAAATCTTCCATGTCTACGGAAAAATCCCCTTTTGCATATTGGCTCACGATTTCGATGATACGACGATTCAAATCTACCCGTGCTTGAATTAACGCATTCATCTGTTCGGCCATACGGCGATACGTTCCTAAAAACTTGGACGGATCTAATTGCTCTTGCGTATAACCTTGAGCATGTTTTTTCGCCATCGTGTCTTGCGCTTCGACAAATGAGTTAATAACTTGTTGCATTTTGTTCATTGAACGAAGTAAATCGCCAATTTCATCTTGTTGCGCTATATCAATTTTTGAACTTAAATGTCCAACAGCAATTGCATTTGCCACTTTTCGAGCCGAAACAAGAGAACTTAAAATTCCGCGACTAATCCACATCGTTAATAACGCCGCTAAAGCGATACTGAATATAAAAATAGATAATAAACCTACGTCGTAACTGCCTAATAATGATTGGGCATGCGTTTCATCTTGAGCATTACGTTTGTTTGTCGTTTGTACCACCTCGTCAATGGCTTGGCGATGTTGCTCATAACTTTCACGCATTTTTACCAAACTTGCCATCATGGCTTCATGATTACCAGC
>DALYHZ010000011.1:7583-22963 GCA_031970635.1 Methylococcaceae bacterium
TATAAAATGCTTGGGCAGCATGATAAGAATGCTCAAGAAATGGCACTTCTAATTCTTTTTCTAACGATTGCCCTTGCCAATAAATATGGCGCGTGTCGTACTCACCTTTTAACACTTGGAATCGGTTGACTAATGCAGAAATTTCATCTGGATTTGTCGCGTGCGTCAATTGCAATACAACCAAATAAGATTCGAGAATATACTCAGGCGGTGGCAGAATATCAGCGATTAGGTCTTTGCCTTGCACAATACGTTGATAAATAGGACCATTCACATTAAGCGTGCTCATTGCTTTTAATGTAGCTAATCCAAACAGCGTAAAGCCTATGATTAAAACGCCTAGAATAATTCCTAATCGAGCTTTAATCGTAAATCGAGACATCATGTTCATAATCGTTTTTTCACAGTTAGGCGTTTAAATCTATAAAACAATTTTTTGTATTATTCGGAATACATTTATCGGAAGTTAGACAATTTCTTTAATTCTTTTGTAGGATGTCTTACAACCAATCCGCGACAACGTCCACTAATAACACCCGTGTTTCATCTAAACGCAGGGCAAATGTTTTACATAACATGTCCGTGCTAAAGTCGCGATAACGTTCTGATGTGACAATACGATTATTGATTTCAAAACCAACCACTTCATAAAAATGGGGTCGCCATGCCCAGTTAAAGCCGAGTTGCGTTGTATCCGCAATCCACTCGCCATTTGAAAAATTAAAATTCGGGGAAATTTGATTACCTCTGTCGTCACAAATATAAAAATGTAGTAACCCACTGTTTTTAAAAGAATCAGTAGCTAAATCGGTTAATAAAAAATCGTTTTTGACCACTTCTTTCAAATAATAAATAAGTTCTCGAATGCGCCAAACGAATAGTTTGTTATATTCTTCTTTCATTAAGGCTTGATCTAAAAAGATTTCTCTTAATTGTGCAATTTGAGCGTGATAATGCTTTGGATCTTGAAAATTGGGCATTGCAGGTGAGAACAAATAGCCTTGCATATATTGCGCGCCACAATTCAAACCAAATAAAAAATCTTCGTTGGTTTCAACACCTTCGCAGACAATGCGACATCCGGTGCGTTTTGCTAGTCTCGATAATAAATGCACAACATCGCTGGCCGTACCGCCTCGCGCGGCATTTTGAAACAATTGCATATCGAGTTTGATAATATCGGGCTGAATTGCCATGACACGTTCTAATTGTGAAAAACCTGCACCAAAATCATCGATGGCAATTTTTAATCCCTGTTTGCGATACATAGCAACCGCTTCAACCAATTTATCTAAATCGCCTTGTGATTCGGTAATTTCAATGACAATACGACTTTTATCAATCGCAAATTCTTCAAGCATTGCCAGCGTAGGCAGCGCATTAAAATCATCAACATAATCAATCCATGCCGCTGAAATATTCAAGGTAAGATAGGTATCACCAGGTAATTCTTTGAATTTTTGCAAAGCAAGACGACGTACATTACGATCACATTCAATTAACTGATGGTCAGAAATATCCGGATTACAAAATAATTCCCCTGCAGATTTAATATTGCCTTGCGAATCGCGTCGACGCGCCAGCGCTTCATAACCGACAATGGCTCCATTTGCGGCACCGACAATAGGTTGGAAATAAGGAAAAAGTGGCGTTGTTATCATAAAAAACCGTCATGGAGAAAATATTGTAACGAGCATGATTTATACCATGCGAAAATCCCCGATATTTTAATCTGAAAACGTTACTTATTTTGCTTTATTTGAGAGCAATGCACCAAAATGACGAGGTTTGTGGTTTTACACTTGTGTCGATGCGAGCAATCCATTAGAGTTTTTCACACGATTTATTTTTCACTTTTTTAATACAGGACAAAATTGAATGTCAGTAAAAAATGCGTTTTATGCACAATCAGGCGGTGTAACGTCAGTCATCAACGCCAGTGCGTGTGGTTTAATTCAAACCGCTCGTCTGCACTCCGACAAAATTGGGACAGTTTATGCCGGTTTGAATGGCATTATTGGAGCATTACAAGAAGAGTTAATCGATACGACGTTTGAAAGTGATGCCGCCATTGCCGCATTACGTTACACGCCAGCGGGTGCATTTGGTTCATGCCGTTATAAATTAAAAAGTTTAGATGCCAATCGCGCCGAATATGAACGGTTAATCGACGTTTTCAAAGCGCATAACATTGGTTACTTTTTCTACAACGGCGGTGGTGATTCCCAAGATACTGCGCATAAAGTGTCACAACTCGGCGAGCAAATGGGTTATCCACTGACTTGCATTGGCATTCCTAAAACCGTCGATAATGATTTACCCATTACCGATAACTGTGCCGGTTTTGGTAGCGTAGCAAACGTTGCGGTGTCGATGCGTGAAGCGAGTTTTGATGTTGCTTCGATGTGTGCCACATCAACAAAAGTGTTTGTCATGGAAGTGATGGGACGACATGCAGGCTGGATTGCGGCGGCAGGCGCGTTAGCGGCGGATGAAAATCACGATATTCCGCTGGTGATTTTGTTTCCTGAAGTGGAATTTAACGAAGCCAAATTTTTAGCGGCTGTGGATGCAAAAGTTGAACAGTATGGCTATTGTTGTGTGGTTGTCTCAGAAGGTGTGAAAAACAGTGACGGACAATTCCTTGCCGAAGCCGGTGGTAAAGATGCTTTCGGACATGCTCAACTTGGCGGTGCGGCACCGGTGATTGCAAATTTAATCAAACAAAATTTAGGGTATAAATACCATTGGGCAGTGGCGGATTATCTGCAACGCGCCGCGCGACATATTGCTTCACAAACTGACGTAGAACAGGCTTACGCGGTTGGCAAAGCGGCAGTTGAATTTGCTCTAGCTGGTAAAAATGCGGTGATGCCAACAATTGTGCGAACAGCTGACGCTCCTTATCAGTGGGAAATCGGTTGCGTAGAACTCAAAGATGTAGCGAATATCGAAAAAATGATGCCGCTCGAATTTATTAGTGCCGATGGATTTGGCATTACGCCAGCATGTCGCGCTTATTTACAACCGTTAATTGCCGGCGAAGATTATCCGCCATACAAAAACGGTTTGCCCGATTATGTCGTTTTGAAAAAACAATTAGTCGCTAAAAAATTGCCGCCCTTTACGGTTTAATTTTTGGCAACGTGATACTGACAACGGCACCATTATCATTACTTAATGTTAAGGTGCCGTTATTGTTTTTCACAAAGCGTTGCACCATCGCCAGTCCTAGACCTGTGCCGCGTTCTCGGCTGGTGCGAAATGGACGGATGCCGTATTCCAACCATTCTTGAGCAAAACCATGTCCATTGTCGTGAACTTGAATAAATAGATTTTCATCGTTAACGCTAACAGAAATCACAATTTCACCGGCGTTTCCTTCTAACGCATCTGCTGAATTGAGCAATAAATTTAATAACGCCTGACGTAAATCACTTTCAGGAAAATAAACCGGCAACGATTCTGGCGTATTGAAATGCAAAAATACATTTTCAGGAATTTGATAACGCACCAGCGTTACTAAATCTCGAATCAATACACTTAAATCAAATGAACTGGGCGTTTCGGGCGTATGTTTGCTGGCATTGAGCATTTCATTGAGTAAACGCGCAAGGCGTTTTAACTCATTGTCGATTAACGCCATGCGTTCACATTGATTTTCGTTGTCGATTTCACGGCGCAAATTATTAAATGCCATTTGAATACCGGCGAGTGGATTGCGAATTTCGTGTGCGAGTTCGGCGGAAACTTCTCCGATTGCGGCTAATCGTTCAGCACGCGCCAAGCTGTGTTGTTGTTCTAACAAGGCTTGCGTGGCTAAACGCACTTCACGTTGTAGGGATTGTGCATGTTGACGATTCGTTTCTTCGAGTTCACTTAAATGTTTTACCATCACGTTGTAACTTTGAAAAACCGGCAATAACAACGGGTCAAGGTGTTTGGTTGTAATAGTGGTGTAGTTTTCGTCCGTGAGACGTTCTAAAAGTTCGCGTAAATCGTGTAACGGATGCAAAATCCGTCGTTGCAAAAACCAAATCGCGCCGATAAAAATGACACAAAACATCAGCAACGCGACATACAATTCTGATTGCGTGTTCACGTTAATGTCTTCGAGCATTTGTTCACGTTGCAACGTTTCGTTATCCAGCAATTCATTCATGATTTTTAGCACATTCATTAACTCGCGGTGCTGTTCGGTTTTATCTAACTTTTGTAAATTGGTTAGTAAACTTCGGGCAGTTTCTAAACGAGAGCGCGTGTGGTCAGACAAATAATGTTCATTATTTCCCAATAACGAATCCACATGCGCGAGTGCATCATTAAAAATTTCTAAGCGCAAAACGCTTGATGATTCGGTTAAATAATCGATGACCGATTGTTGCAAACCTACAGAAACGTTTTGAATATGGTGCGAGGCGTTAACGTAAGAAATTGCCGTATCGAAATGGTGTAAATTGCGCCAAATCATGCTACCTAAAATAGCCAATGACATGAGCAATAAGCCCAAGAATGCCAAACCGCGTAATTTTGCGAGACGATAGAAAATGGGGTTCATTTTGTGTTTGTTGATGGTTTTGGATGACGATTAAATTTTTTTCGTAAAGTTTAGTGTGAGGATGGTCTTTTCCCAATGTTTTTTCAGCAATGGCAATTGCTTTTTGCAATTTTGCTTCAGCGGCTTTGTATTTGCCTTGGCTGTAATAAAATAACGCTACATTGTTTAAACTACTGGCAACTTCTGGATGGTTTTCGTTGAAGACGTTTTTACAAATCTCTAAGCTAGCCTCATATAAAGGCTCAGCTTCTTTATATTTACCCTGTCTGAGATAAAATACTGCCAAATTATTTAGACTGGTGGCAACCATCGGATGATCTTCTTCGAAGATGTTTTTACAAATCTCTAGGCTACGCAATAACCACTTCTCTATTTGATAGAGGTTATCTTCCCTTTTCTCATGATAAAGAGCCGCTAAATTATTCAAACTAATGGCAATTTCCAGATGATTTTCCTCGAAGATATTTTCTCTAATTGCTAAGCTACGTTTATACAACAGTTCAGCTTTACTATATTCGCCTTGATTTTTATAAACTTCCGCTAAATTGTTTAAACTGGTAGCAACTATTGGATGATTTTCCCCAAATACATTTTCACAAATTGCTAAGCTACGTTTATACAACGGCTCGGCTTTGCTATATTCACCTTTAGCATCTAAATAGTAGCCTGTCCGATTTAACAATGATGCGGCATTTTCAGTTTCAATATGACATTCATCAATCCGCTCGTAGAGTGCTAAAGCACTTAATAATTGCTCTTCACATTCTGCCCAATTTTCAAACTCCGGTTTAGGAAAGACAGCTACGACTAAATCAATCAGCCGCTCGACATGTTGTTTATACTGGTCATCATTGGGATTGCTATAACCACAAATATCTTTCATTACAATTTGAACCAAGCGATGCACTGTAAACAATTTCTTTTCAGGGACACGCTGAATCAGTGAATAGTCTTTCAACACCAAAAATGCGTCATCTAATTCCAATTCATTACAATAACCGTATAACTTCTCAGAAATGCCATCCGGATTTAACAACGCGCAATCGCGTAAAATCTCAATTGCTAACGGACTGCGGTTTTCAACTTTTTCCAAAGCTAATACGAAAGTTCTATGCACGGCATCTGGATGTTCATTCGGCACATCGCGTTTTTTCAATAACTTAAGGGTATTTTTGCGATAAAGATTTAAATAATCCGCAAGAATACGTCCGGTTTGCTCAATATACGCACCTGCTTGGTCTATCGCTAACGCCAAACCGCCTAATTCTTGCGTCAACGTGATTGCTGTTTGCCAATCTTCATTCGATACAGTGAGGCGTACTTGTTCTATAGTTCCTAAATCCATTGCCACTTGTTTTGAGCGACGCAATAAAAATACCGCGCCCGTTTCGTCATCAAAACAATCTACAGTCACCGACGCTAAACTGCCTGTGGCTTGAGCGCGAGTGGTAAATAACACATGACCTTTGGCATTGGTAGGCAATAATGCTTTTGCAGCGTTTAACAATTCCAGCGTTTCGGCATTATCAAAAATCAATAACCAGTCGTCATCGTTTTGTAGCCACGTTTGCACAGCGCGAAATTTATCATCGAGATTTTCAGCTTCAAAACCAAACACCTTGGATAAATCGGCAAAATTACCGCGTAACAAATCTTTATCATCGGCTAACACCCATAACACGGCGGAATAATTGTCTTTGTAACGATAGGCGTATTCGGTAACGATTTGTGTTTTGCCAACGCCGCCTAAACCGTTTAGTGTCGTTATAGCAACGGCATTTTTACGTTGTAATGTTTTATGTAGTTTAGCCAGAATGTCTTCGCGTCCGGTAAAAAATGGATTTCGATGAATGGGGATGTTGAAATAAACCGTTTTCCCCTTTATCTCAGTAGCACTCGATAAAGGGGAAGTTACTTTGGGTTGCGAATTTCCTCCGCAACTGCACGAATACCTTTCGCAATATCCGTAAATGCGTCATCTTGATGTTCCCATTTAATCACGGGTTTAAAATTTTTAGGCAAACCCTGCAATTTCATAAAATCCACATTTACCACATCACAAGGACGTAGCGATATAGGAATTACAACGGCTGTTTTATCGTGATGTTTTTCCATCGCACGTTTTATTTCTATATCAAAACAATAATCAGAAGCCAAAAAATCCGAGCTAATCAGTAACAAAATAATATTTGCAGCTTCTAAATTTTCACTGATGGTATTTTCCCATTCATTACCAGCTCCAATTTTACGGTCATGCCAAGTGCCAATAACACCTTGTCGTTGTAATAGTTTTAAATGGGTTTCGAGTTTATCGCGTAACTCTTCATCTTTATGTGAGTAAGAATAAAACAAATTAAGAGGCTGATTATTGTTCATTATTTGATTACCGTGTGTTGTGTTTTGCTGGACAGTTTGAAAATGGTAACAAAAGTCTTCACCGTTTGTGTAAGTGTATTAAATTCAATCGGCATATTCGGGGAAAATTCGCGCGTTCTGTATAATGACGCTTTAGATAAAATTAAAACCTCTCAAGCTCATGACTATTTTTAACGCGACACCCGAAACAATTACGCAAGCGGCAGAATGTTTGCAACATGGTGGTCTTGTCGCCTTCCCGACTGAAACTGTTTACGGACTGGGCGCGAATGCGCGAAATCCTCAAGCCGTCAAACGAATTTTTGCGGCAAAAGATCGCCCCGAAAATCATCCGTTAATTGTGCATCTCGCCAGCATCGAACAATTAAATGATTGGGCGCAAGATATTCCCGATATGGCATTTCAATTAGCACACCATTTCTGCCCCGCGCCACTCGCGTTTGTATTGAAAAAACGCCCCGACGTGAGCGACGTTGTCACGGGCGGACAAAATACCGTGGCATTACGAATTCCAAATCATCCCGTAGCGTTGGAATTATTACGCACGTTTGGTGGCGGGATTGCCGCGCCATCGGCAAATCGTTTTTGTCGAATCAGTCCCACGCAAGCACAGCATGTCGCCGATGAATTAGGCGATGATGTGGATATGATTTTAGATGGTGGCGCGTGCCAAATCGGTGTGGAATCAACGATTATTGATTTAAGTGGCGACAAACCGATGTTGCTGCGTTTTGGACAAATTACCCGCAGCGAATTAGAAACCGTATTGCAGACAGACGTATTTATTCCCGATTCGCTTTCGCAAACAACCGTGAGAACTGCCGGCATGATGGCAATTCATTACGCGCCCATTACGCCAGCGAAACTTTGCACAACCGAAATGTTGATAACATTAGCAAACGACACCCATCAAAAAATAGGCGTCTTAACCTGTGGCTCGCAAATCCCATCGACGCGCCATTGCACAGTGATTTCATTGCCCGCCAATTCCGTGATTTACGCTCAAAATTTGTACGCTAAATTGCGCGAACTCGATGCGTTAAATTTAGATTTAATTTTGATTGAACAACCACCACAAGGCGAAGCATGGCAAGCCATTAACGATAGGCTTGGCAAAGCAACATCATGATTGATGTTTGGGTGATTGATTTTACAGCAACAGATTCTAGTCAAACTTTTTTGCGACAAATTCTCGCCCGTTATGTGAGAATTTCCGCCGAAGAATTAGTGATTGAACGGGGCGAATTCGGTAAACCGTATTTGCCTGATTTTGAGCAATGGCAATTTAATTTATCGCATTCTGGTGAAAAATTGTTGATTGCTATCAGCGATGAAATGCCCGTTGGCATTGATATTGAGAAAATAAAACTGCGTCGCGCACTTCCTGAATTAGTCAAAAAATGTTTTGCTGTTTCCGAACAAAATTACTGGTTCAATTTACCCGAAGCCGAAAAATTAACTATGTTTTACGATTTTTGGACACGCAAAGAAGCCGTTGTGAAAGGTATCGGACGTGGCATTGCATTGGGTTTGAATCGCTGTGAAATTGACACGAAGCAGCCGAATGCGTTTTTGGATTTACCTATAAATGAAGCATGGCACACTAAAAAAATCGATATTTCACCTGATTATTGCGCGGCAATCGCGATGCCTTATGCTAACGTAACGCTAAATTTTTGTTCTCTGCGACTTGAAAAATAATGACTATGTTTGAATCCAACACGCAATCACTTCCTGAATCCCTACGCGCCACGGTTGATTTATCACTATGGACGCAACGTTTAGCACAGCTCGAATTACCCGAAAATTTTGCGGCGGCAATGGTAAAAGTATGGGTAGCAAGTGAATTTGTTTCGCAACATTGCGAGCGTTGCCCAGAAATTTTGCTCAACCTAATTCAATCGGGTGATTTATTTAAATCCTACGATGAAACCACTTACCGCGAAAAATTAACGCAAAAAACCATCGAAACCGAAGCCGATTTAATGCTTGTTTTACGTCATTTTCGCCGTGACGAAATGATACGTTTAGCGTGGCGTGATATTGCTGATTGGGAAGAATTAACCCAAACACTGCGTGAATTATCGTGGCTTGCCGATGCTTGCATTCAAACAGCATTAGATTTTCTTTATAAACAAGCCTGTGAAAAACGCGGTACGCCCGTTTTATCAGACGGTACGCCACAACAAATCGTCGTATTAGGCATGGGAAAATTAGGCGCGTTTGAATTGAATTATTCGTCGGATATTGATTTAATTTTCGCTTATGCGGAAGACGGCGTATTGCCTGACCGAAAAGAAACCACTTACAGCGAATTTTTTACCCGATTGTGCCAAAGTTTAGTTCGCGTGTTAGACGAAATTACGGCTGAGGGTTTCGTGTTTCGCACCGATATTCGACTGCGTCCTTTTGGCGACAGCGGCGCGATTATCATGACTTTCGACGGCATGGAACATTATTACCAAACCCAAGCACGCGAATGGGAACGTTACGCTATGATTAAAGCGCGGCAAGTCGCTGGTGATTTTAAACAAGGCAACCATTTAATGTCGATGCTTCGTGCATTTGTCTATCGCCGCTATTTAGATTACGGCGCGTTTGAAGAATTGCGCTCACTTAAAGCGCAAATTACACAAGAATTACGACGCAAAGACCGTGTGGATAATGTGAAATTAGGACGCGGCGGAATTCGAGAAATTGAATTTATTGGGCAAGCATTTCAATTGATTCGCGGCGGTAACGAAAAAAGTTTGCAAACACGCGGTATTTTAGATGTTCTGCAACGCCTTTCGGAATTAGGATTACTCAATTCTGACGATGCCCAGCAATTAACACAGTCGTACTATTTTTTGCGGCGCGTTGAAAATCGCATTCAACAATTTCAAGATAAACAAACCCATGATTTACCGACCAATGAAAAAGCCAAACAAAGTATGGCTTATGTATTGGGTTATACGAATTGGGAAAATTTTTTACTGGATTTAAATGCGGTGCGTGACCGTGTCCACGCTGTTTTTGATGCGGTTTTTTCAGTGTCAAAACAAGATGAAATTGAACAGTTAAGTCAGAAAATTTGGAAAGGTTCAGGTGAAGAAAATGAATTGCTGGCGAATTTAGCGCAATACGGTTTTGAAAATCCAACGGAAAGTTGGACAGCAATTAACGCTTTTAAAAATGAACCGGCGATTCGCCGTTTAAGCAATAAAGGTTTAGGCGTAATCAATCGTTTAATGCCACAAGTGATTGCAACTTTGCAAACCGTTTCAAATCCTGACGAAACGTTAAAGCGTTTATTGAATTTGTTTGCCGCTGTGGCAGGGCGAAATGTGTATTTAGCATTGCTGGCAGAAAATCCGCCCGCATTGGCGCAACTTTTACGATTAAGCTCGGCGAGTTCTTGGATTGGTGAGTATTTAGCGCGTTATCCGATTTTGTTTGATGAATTACTCGACACGCGCTCGCTTTACGAACCGTTACTCAAAGCAGATTTAATCGCACAATTAAATCATCTTGTGACGCGAATTGATGACGAAGACCTCGAAGCGTTAATGATTGCGCTACGGCAATTTAAACAAGTAAATGTGTTACGAATTGCCGCCGCAGACATTATGGGCGTAATTTCGCTTATGGTGGTGAGTGATTATTTAACGTATTTAGCTGAAAGTATTGTCGATTGCGTGGCAAAACGTTCGTGGGTGATGATGGTGGAAAAACACGGTTATCCGCCCGAATGCGATGATGAGCAAACAAAATTTGCCGTGATTGGTTTTGGCAAATTCGGCGGCTTAGAACTGAGTTATAGTTCGGACTTAGACATGGTCTTTGTTTACGATTGCGTTGATGGTAACGCCATGACAAATGGTGAGAAACCGTTGTCATGTTCGCAATTTTACGCGCGTTTGGGGCAAAAAATTCGCCATATTTTAGATACAAAATTACTTGCTGGTGAATTGTATGAAGTCGATATGCGTTTGCGTCCGCATGGCGACTCCGGCGCATTGGTCACGCATATCAAAACGTATGAACCGTATTTACTTGAACATGCTTGGACATGGGAATTACAGGCTTTGGTGCGAAGTCGTTTTATTGCTGGTGACGTGACGTTGCAACAATCGTTTGAGATGATGCGCCAGCGCGTATTGAGTTTGCCGCGCGATGTTGCAACCTTAAAAAATGAAGTTCGCGAGATGCGCGAAAAAATGCGTGAAACCTTAGCCACAAAAGCCGCTGAAAAATTCGATTTAAAACAAAGTGCCGGCGGTATTGTCGATATTGAATTTATGGTGCAGTTTGGTGTGTTAGCATACGCAGCAACTTCAACAGCATTAACGAAATACACAGACAATGTGCGTTTATTAGCCAATTTGCAAACGCAGGGATTTATTTCCGAAAATGATGCAAAAATTTTAACGACTGCTTATTGTGCTTATCGTGATGCAGGACATAAACGTGTTTTGCAAGGCAATAAAGCCATTACAACGGCACAAGAGTTTGTCGAATTGCGTGAACAAGTTACACAAATTTGGCAAAAAATTTTCAATTAACCTATAAAAACTATGACCATTATTTCACTACCACTTTTAGAACGCATTATTCGTGAGGCTGGCGCGATTGCCTTAACGCATTTTCGAGATTTAAAACATTTAACCGTCGATAAAAAAAGTCCGCGTGATTTTGTTACCGCCGCAGATTTAGCGGTCGAACAATTTTTAAACGCAAAACTCAGCGAACATTATCCGCAATACGGTTTTTGGGGCGAAGAAAGTGGACAATCTGAAAATCAAGCCAATCGTTGGATTGTTGACCCAATTGATGGCACGCATTCGTTTTCGCGGGGACAATATTATTGGTCAATTAGCGTGGCATTAGAAATTGACGGTGAAATCGTCGCAGGTGCAGTTTATGCGCCAGCATTAGATGATTATTATTGCGCGGCAAAAGGTGAAGGCGCGTGGCGCAATGGCAAATCAATTCGTGTTTCTGATTTAGACAATTTAGATGACGCGATGATTGGTACTGGCTTTGCGTGTTTACGTTCTTATTTGGAGCATAACAATTTAGAACGTTTTTGCCGTATTGCCCAAGCGACAACAGGACAACGGCGTTTAGGTTCGGCGGCAGTTGATATTTGTTTGGTCGCTGATGGTCAACTCGATGCGTTTTGGGAACAAGAATTAAATTTGTACGATGTGGCGGCAGGTGCGTTAATCGCGCAAGAAGCCGGTGCAACTGTCACTGATTTTCAAGGAAATGCTGGAATTTTCCCCAAACAGATTCTTGTGACGAACGGAAAAATTTTTAACCAATTGTTACCACTTATGTGATAATTCGCCCCGTTTTATAACCCTTAATTCTTAAGTTTGAGAGAGTGATTTATGTCTAAAAAAGTTTTGGTTGTTGATGATAGTAAAATTTCAAGAATGTTTATTCGTCAACACATTAGTGCCGCACATCCTGATTGGATTTTAAGTGAAGCGACAACGGGCGAAGAAGCCATTGCTATGATTGATGCAGAGCAACCTGATTACTGCACCATGGACATCAATATGCCCGGTATGTTGGGAACCGATGCGGCAAAAGAAATTTTGGCAAAATATCCAAATATTCGTCTTGTCATTTTTTCTGCAAATGTCCAAGAAAGTTATCAAGAACAAGCACGGGCGTTAGGAACAATTTTGGTTTCTAAACCGGTTAATCCACAATCAATCGCTCAAGCCCTTAATTATTTTACGGGCGAGTAAAACGGATGGAAATCTTAAGTGAACTTCATTTTGAGGCGTTAAATAAAATCATTCATACAGCAACAGAATGTGCGTTTCAAGGTTTGAGTGATGTTATTGGTGAATCGATTCACGCTTCTGCGCCACAGGTTGAATTGATTAAATTAGAAGATTTGAATGCGACGACGTTGCATTTAAATGCGGAAAAGTTTGGTGTGGTCACAGAAACGTTTTTCGGCGCATTTAATGCCGAACTAATGATGTTATTTACCGCTGAAAATGCGTTGCACATCGTGCAAAACATGATGGGCGAAGAAATGGACATTGACATGGTTCGCGAAGTTGAGTCTGAAGCAATGGGCGAATTAGGTAACATCATGATTAACGCTTATCTCTCGTCAATAGCTGACGCATTACACATTCCAATTGAAAGTTCACTTCCACGTTATACCGTTAAATCCCGCGAGGAAATCGTTGACGATATTCAACAGGCTGAAGTTAACGAATTCATTTTAGCGTCGCATATTGATTTAGTCGTTAAAGAACAATCTGTAGAAGGAAAATTGTTTCTTTTAACTAATTCACATTCGATAAGCGGTGTATAAGAGTGCGTTAAACGTTGGCAAAAAGCCCCATAGCATGGGGCTTTTTAACATCTGCCTTATTGATAAAAAACCGTAAAATCGTTCAGAGTTGCCTGAGTCTGTGGCAAATTTTCCGAGCTGAACGCATTGACACCCACTCGTGATAAATAAAACGCTTGGTCAGCTAAATAAGAACCTACTGCTCGAATTTCACCTTGATAACCATAACGATTTCGCAGCAAGTATGCCTGCGAAAAACTACGTCCATCCGCAAAATCAGAAAAGTCTAATTCCACTAACGCCAATTGGGGCAAATCAGCAATCAATTCGGCAATATCATCTGCTGGCGAAATTCGCACGCCTAAATTTCCTTCGCGCGCCACCAATTGTGTTTTTTCTTGTTTCCAACGATTTAATGACACACTGATATTGCCGGTTATTACAGGTGCATCATCTTCCAAATATGTCCAATGATTATCGATAAGTTGTTTATTTTTAATGAGTTGCATAGACTTTTTCCTTAAAGGGTTCCATACCCACACGCTTAACAGTTTCTAAAAAGGTTTCTTCATGCAGACGTTGTTGAACATATACGTCTAAAATCGTTCCCACGGCTTTTGCGATTTCATTTTTTGGAATAGAAGGTCCTAAACGTTCGCCAATTGCGGCTTCATTAGATGATGAACCGCCCAATGTGAGTTGATACCATTCCACCCCTTTTTTATCGACCCCTAAAATACCAATGTGTCCGACACTTTGATGAGCGCAACCATTCATACATCCCGACATATTAATATTTACATCACCAATGTCATGTAAATAATCCATATCGTCTAAAACGTCGTTGATTTCTTTGGCAATCCCAATTGAACTGGCATTGGCAAGCGAGCAGAAATCTAAACCAGGGCAGCAAATCATGTCTGTTGCCGCACCGATATTCGGTGTTGCTAATTTTGCAGCACTTAATAATTGCCACAATTGAAATAAATCCGCTTGTTTCACATCCGCGAAGACTAGATTTTGACGATGCGTACTACGCACTTCGCCAAAACTGTAACGAACGGCTAAATCGGCAATGGTATCTAATTGTTCTGCGGTTAAATCGCCAGGAGGACTATCAGGTGCTTTTAGCGATAAGAATACAACACGATAACCTTCTATTTTATGTTCAACCGTATTGTGTTCAACCCATTTAGCAAAGGTTTTATTTTCATGTTGATATTGAGTGAAAGTTATATTCTGAGCGGCTTTTTTGTCATAATCAAACGGTGCAAAATGCGCTTTCATTGCCGCAAAACGCTCTTCACTCACTTCTGATTTATCACGAATCAACGCCCATTCTTTTTCAACTAATTCTGAGAATTCTTCTAAGCCCGTTTCTTTTACTAGAATTTTGATTCTCGCTTTATATTTATTGTCACGTCGTCCAAATAAATTATAAATGCGTAAAATGGCTTCTAAATAAGACAGAATATGTTTCTTTTCTAAAAACGGTTTAATGACTTGTCCAATAATTGGCGTGCGACCTAAACCACCACCGACTAGCACCCTAAAACCAATTTCACCTGCGTCATTTTTGACCAAATGCAAACCAATATCGTGAAATTGAGTTGCGGCTCTATCATTTAACGAACCACTTACTGCAATTTTGAATTTACGCGGTAAATAATCAAATTCAGGATGTAACGTTGTCCATTGACGAATCAATTCACAATATGGACGAGAATCTTCAATTTCATCAACGCTTACACCTGCTAAATGGTCGCTAGTGGTGTTACGCATACAATTACCACTGGTTTGAATCGCGTGCATTTGTACTTCTGCGAGTTCCGCCAAAATATCTGGGATTTGTTCTAATTTTGGCCAGTTGTATTGCACATTTTGGCGCGTGGTGAAATGACAATAATTATGGTCATACGTTCTGGCAATGTGCGCGAGTTTATGCAATTGTTTGGCATTAAGAACCCCATAAGGAATGGCGACACGCAACATGGGACCATGCGTTTGAATATAGACACCATTTCTTAAACGTAATGCACGATAGCCGTCTTCAGAAATTTCGCCGTTTAAAAACTGTTCTGTTTGCCGCCTAAATTGTGCGACTCGCTCTTCAATAAGAATTTGATCGTTGTGATTATATTG
>DALYHZ010000012.1:0-20234 GCA_031970635.1 Methylococcaceae bacterium
GACAATTACGCGGCAAGTATCAAAGTTGAAGACAAAGGTGGCTCGTCTGTTGTGTCATGGAAAACCGGTTATTACCGCGCTTATATGAACAACAATCCACCAGCAGAAATGAACGAAGAAGCAGCAAATACAGCAGTTTCAGCGGTATTGAAAGAAGGTTTAGCAAATTTAAAATCTTTGGCTGAAAAATAAGTGTTAAAAATCTCCACATTGACGGTAGCGATGGGTGTCGCTACCGTTTTTTTATATCACCCTGCTAATGCTCAACCGTTTGCCTATATTACAAATCAACTAGGCGATAGCGTTTCCGTTATCAACGCCCAAACAAATACGGTTCAAAACACAATTCCTGTGCAAGGAAAACCCGCCGGCGTTGCTGTATCGCCAGATGGTCAACGGGTTTATGTTTCGACACCGGAAGCCAAAGGCATCGCAGTCATTGATACGCTCAAGAATGCGGTGATTTCAACCGTAAAACTAAGCGAAGGTGCGTTAGGCATTGCTGTTTCACCAGATAACAAACATTTATATGTTGCTGATTGGTATCAAAATACAGTCAGTGTTTTGGATACGCAAAATTTGCAAATTGTTGGTGTCATTGCGGTTGAAAAATCTCCTTCAGGTTTGATGGTGAGTTCGGATAATCGTTTTTTGTATGTGGCAAATCGATTGAGTAATTCGGTTTCACAAATTGATTTGAAAATGTTGCAAACGCGAAACGTCACGCCAGTCGGGCAACACCCATTTGGTTTGACGTTAGATTCTAAAAATGCGCGACTTTATGTGGCGAATGTGCAAAGCGATGATGTCAGCGTTTTAGATACGAAAACCATGCACAACATTGCTACTGTAAAAGTAAACAAATTGCCGTATGCAGTGGCATTAGCTAAAAATGACACGCTACTTTTTGTAACCAATCAAGAAGATGGCAATATTTCCGTCATCGATACGAAAACATTAAAAGTTATAAAAGAAATCACTGTCGGCGACAAACCGGAAGGTATTTCAACGCATGCAGATGATGTTCATATTTATGTTGCTAATTGGTTTGATAACAACGTTTCGGTGATTGATGCAAACACGTTGACCGTTACGGATACCATCAAAACCGGTTCGGGTAGTCGAGCATTTGGGCAATTTTTTAGTCGTTAAATTTATGTCATTACGCGCGGTGCTTCATTCACTTCCTTATTTTTCAAATAGCGCAGAACTTTTCGCGCCGTTTGCAGGTGAGGCGTGGGCGGTGTTTTTAGATAGCGGTTATCCTCGTAGCACACAAGGGCGTTATGACATTATTAGCGCAAATCCTGTTTGCACGTTAGTCACGCACGGCGATACCACAACGATTACCAGTACAAATGAAGTTATTATTTCAACAGAAAATCCGTTTGAATTGGTTAAAAGTGAATTGACGCGTTATGGAGAATTGTTTGAATCGCCCGATTTAGATTTGCCGTTCAATGGTGGCGCAATTGGTTATTTTGCCTATGATTTAGCGAGACGATTAGAATCTGTCCCCAATATTGCCCAAAATGCCGAACACGTTGCAGATATGGCAATTGGCATTTATAACTGGGCAGTGATTGTCGATCACAAAATGCAACACAGTTATTTGATTTGTTACGATGACTCGGATTTAATTGCGCGCTTCAGTGCTTTATCTGAAATAAAAAAACCAACGTCGTTTGTAGTTACTAGTGATATTCAAGCAAATTACACATCCGATGGTTATTCGGATGTTTTCCAAAAAATTAAACATTACCTCAAAGAAGGGGATTGTTACCAAGTTAATTTAACACAACGATTTTCAGCGAAATGTGAGGGCGATACATGGCAAGCCTATCAAGCCTTGCGGGAAATTAACGCTGCACCGTTTAGTGCGTATTTGAACTTTCCTGATGTGAGAATTTTAAGTTCTTCACCGGAACGTTTTTTAAAACTTACCGGTCGTCATGTTGAAACCAAACCGATTAAAGGTACTCGTCCGCGTAAAACAGAACATGCTGAAAATGACGCGCAAATTGCGAATTTATTAAACAGTCCTAAAGATCGCGCTGAAAACGTGATGATTGTAGATTTATTGCGAAATGACATCAGCAAAGTGTGCAAAAACGGTTCGGTGCGAGTGCCAAAGTTATTTGAAATCGAAAGTTACAGCACTGTGCATCATTTAGTCAGTACCGTAACAGGCGAATTAGCCGACAATCAACATGCGCTGGATTTGTTACAACATTGTTTTCCAGGTGGTTCGATTACTGGCGCGCCAAAAATTCGAGCGATGGAAATTATCGAAGAACTCGAACCACATCGACGTGGCATTTATTGTGGTTCAATTGGTTATATTGGTTTTGATGGCAACATGGATACTAATATTGCCATCCGCACGCTGGTTCAATCAGACGATACGATTCGTTTTTGGGCAGGCGGCGGTATTGTCAATGATTCTGTGGTCGAAGAGGAATATCAAGAAAGTTTCGACAAAGCGGCGGCGATGTTTCAAGTGTTAAAACGTTTTCAAACATGCGAGTTGTAAAATTAGGTGGGAGTTTGTTCGAAACAGGGCAAATTTTCGATTGCCTTTCGCACATTGCAAAATCAAATCAACAAACGGTAGTGGTCTGTGGTGGCGGCGAATTTGCAAATCAAGTTCGTCAAGCGCAAACACGGTGGCATTTTGACGATGTCGCCGCTCATGAAATGGCAATTTTAGCCATGCAACAAACCGCAATTTTATGTCAAAACAAAAATTCCGAATTTACGATTTGTTCAACAATTTCTGACATTGAACAAAACTATTTTGCCATTTGGTCGCCAACTATTAGGGAATTAAATAACGCCCAAATTCCCGCCACATGGGAAATTACCTCAGACAGTTTGGCCGCATGGTTAGCAGGTAAATTAAACGCCGAAAAATTAGTGTTAGTTAAATTTTGTGACATTGATTCAACGTTGAGTATTTACGAATTAACAACGCAAGGTGTTGTCGATTTCAAATTTAATGATTTCATCTCCAATGAAAAATTTGAATTAAATATAATGTCTGCAACGACTTTTCTGAATTCATGAAACAAGGTTATTTCGTTACTGGTACAGATACCAATGTTGGCAAAACATGGGCGACATTAGCGTTAATGACCTATTTTAAACAGAAGGGATTTTCTGTTATTGGCATGAAACCCGTTGCATCAGGTTGTGAAAAAATAAATGGAGAATGGCGCAATGCCGATGCGCTTGCTATTTTTCAACACAATTCTAAAACCATCGATTATTCGCTTATCAATCCTTACGCTTACGAGTTACCAATTTCGCCACATTTAGCTGGCGTTGAAAATCCAGCTAATTTAGAAAAAATCATCTCTAATTTCCAAACGTTGCAAAATTTAGCTGATGTAGTAATTGTCGAAGGTGCAGGCGGTTGGTATGCACCTTTGAACGATTATGAATCCATTGCCGATTTGGCGAAAAAATTAAATTTGCCCATTGTTCTCGTTGTTGCAATCCGATTAGGTTGTATCAATCAGGCGCAATTAACGTTTGAAGCAATTAAAAATGCCGAATTAAATTGTGTGGGCTGGTTAGCCGTTTGTAATGATGCAGATTTTAATTGCGTGGATTTGACAATTAAAAGTTTAGAACAGCGTTTATCTATGCCGTTATTAGGCATTTTCCCTTATTCGGACGTAGCTGATTATTCCTGTTTAGCACAGCAAATCAATTTGTAAAAAGTTGAGTTTGCGAAAATAGCGACCAAAATCGCTTATTTTTATGCAAATTGTGCTTAAACTGGACAAACTAATACAACACGGTAAAATTACCCGTCTTTTAACTGCTTATTTGAAAATAGAGTGTCATGGCGATAATTACTGTTTTAAATGGCCCAAATTTAAATTTATTGGGCGAACGCGAACCCAGTCATTACGGCAATAAAACCCTCGCGGATATTCAACACAGCCTTGAACAAGAAGCGCAATTTCTACAACATTCACTCACCTTTCACCAAAGTAACGCCGAACACGAACTCATTGAGTTGATTCATGTCGCTTATGCTAACCGTGTTGATTTTATCATCATCAATCCTGCGGCATTTACGCACACAAGCGTTGCATTGCGAGATGCGTTACTGGCAACAAAAATCCCTTTTATTGAAGTCCATTTATCAAATGTTCACGCGCGTGAACCGTTTAGAAAACACTCCTATTTTTCCGACATCGCGCAAGGCGTGATTTGTGGATTAGGTGCAATGGGCTATGAATTAGCATTACAAGCCGCACACCGATTATTAACCGAGAGATCTTAAATCACCATGGATATTAGAAAAATAAAAAAACTCATCGAGATTATTGAAGCTTCAGATATTGCTGAAATAGAAGTGAAAGAAGGTGAAGAATCCATTCGTATTAACCGTTATACGGCAACGACTTCTGCACCTGCTGTTTCTTATGCTCAGGTTGCACCGACACCGACAGCAACTGTGATTAACTTAGGTGAATCTGCACCTGCACCGGCAGCAAAACCTGAAATCAGCGGTCATGTTGTCAAATCACCGATGGTCGGTACGTTTTACCGTTCAGCCTCGCCAGGTAGCAAAGTTTTTGTTGATATAGGCAGTAGCGTCCAAGTAGGCGATACTTTGTGCATTATTGAAGCAATGAAGATTTTGAATCAAATTGAAGCCGATAAAAGTGGCACGATTAAGCAAATTTTGGTGGATAACGCTGAACCCGTAGAATATGGTCAGCCATTATTTGTTATCGAATAAAGCGAGGCGTTATGTTTGATAAAATCGTTATCGCTAATCGCGGTGAAATTGCGTTGCGTGTGTTACGCGCATGTCGTGAGTTAGGCGTTAAAGTCGTGGCGGTACATTCAGAAGCCGACCGTGATTTAAAACACGTTCGCTTGGCAGATGAATCTGTTTGTATTGGTCCTGCAAATTCAGCGGACAGTTATTTAAATATTCCCGCCATTATCAGTGCCGCCGAAGTGACAGATGCAGAAGCTATTCATCCAGGTTATGGTTTTTTGTCTGAAAACGCCGATTTTGCTGAAAAAGTAGAGCAGAGTGGTTTTGTATTTATTGGCCCTAAAGCCGATACCATTCGCATGATGGGAGACAAAATTTCTGCTAAAAATGCGATGTTAAAAGCAGGCATTCCATGTGTGCCGGGTAATAATGACCCGCTTTCTGATGACCCGAAAACAAATCTAAAACTCGCACAAGAAATCGGTTATCCAGTGATTATTAAAGCGGCAGGCGGTGGTGGTGGACGCGGAATGCGGACTGTTCACACCGAAGCGGCATTACTCAACGCCATTGCAATGACTAAAGCCGAAGCAGGCAGTGCGTTCGGAAATGCAACTGTTTATATGGAAAAATTTTTGGAAGACCCGCGCCATATTGAATTCCAAGTGATTGCAGACATGCACGGCAATGCTATTCATTTAGGGGAACGTGATTGTTCTATGCAACGTCGTCATCAAAAAGTGGTTGAAGAAGCGCCAGCACCATTCATTACCGAAGAACAACGTAAATTTATTGGTGAGCGTTGCGCGAAAGCCTGTATTGATATTGGTTATCGCGGCGCGGGAACGTTTGAGTTTTTGTATGAAAAAGGCGAATTTTATTTCATTGAAATGAATACGCGCGTACAAGTTGAACATCCTGTAACAGAAATGGTGACGGGGTTTGATATTGTAAAAGAACAGTTGCGTATTGCGGCGGGTGAAAAATTATCGATAACGCAAGACCAAGTCAAAATTCAAGGTCATGCAATTGAATGCCGTTTAAATGCTGAAGATCCAAAAACATTTATGCCTTGCCCAGGCACAATTGAACAATTCCACATGCCTGGAGGTCCTGGAATTCGTTGCGAAACACACATTTACAATGGCTACAAAGTGCCACCGTATTATGATTCGATGATTGGTAAATTGATTGCCCATGGCGAAACGCGCGAAAGTGCTATTGCTCGGATGAATACCGCGTTAAATGAAATTATTATCGACGGTATCAAAACCAATATTCCTCTGCAACATGACATCATGACTGACAGCGCGTTTGCAGCGGGTGGACAAAATATCCACTATTTAGAAAAAAAATTAGGCATTTATTAAGCCTTTCCAGCGCGGAGTACAAATTTAAATTTGTACTCCATTTCATCACGTTTTATTTCTCCATTTGCGATTATGCCGTGGCATCAACTTACTGTAACAACGACTGAACAATCTGCGCCAAAAGTCGCAAAACATTTCACCCATTTAGGCGCAGTGTCTGTCACTTATATGGATGCCGAAGACGAACCGGTTTATGAACCTAAAATTGGCGAAACCAAAATTTGGACAAACACGCAAGTTGAAGCCTTATTTGAATTAGACGTTGAACCCGAAGATGTAAAAGCGGCGATGAATAAAAAATTCAAAACCATTGGCAATTCGTGGCAATACCAATTCATTGAAGACCAAGCATGGGAACGCGCGTGGATGGAGTTTTATCAGCCGATGAAATTTGCCAATCGGCTTTGGGTGTGTCCCACTGACCAAGAGCAATACGAAGAAGGCACGGTTTGTTTAACTCTCGACCCTGGTTTGGCATTTGGTACAGGCACGCATCCCACGACAGCGTTATGTTTAGAATGGTTAGCTAGCAATGATTTAACGGGCAAAACTGTGATTGATTACGGTTGTGGCTCAGGAATTTTAGCGGTCGCCGCCATTTTACTCGGTGCAAAAGTTGCACATGCCGTAGATATTGACCCGCAAGCTCTGACCGCAACGCGTGACAATGCGTTAAAAAATAACGTGGCGGATAAAATTCATTGTTATTTGCCCGAAGATTTCACGCCTTTTCAAGCGGATGTTGTGTTAGCCAATATTTTGGCAAAACCGCTGATTGATTTATCTGATTCGATTAGCGCGTTAGTGCTTAAAGATGGCGCGTTAGTTTTATCAGGTATTTTAGCCGAACAAGCAGATTCTGTGATTTCAGCTTATGAGCCGCAAATTGATTTCGCGCCGTGCGTACAACAAGAAGATTGGATTCGTTTAAACGGTCATAAACGTTAATGTCTGTGCCAAAAACTGAGGCAATCGCTTGTGCGTTATGCGGTTTACCCGTAAAAATTGACGGTTTCACGCTCCAAAGCCCGCATGGCGAACAAAAATTTTGTTGTGCAGGTTGTTTAAGTATTTACCAGTTGTTTCATGGCGAGCCATTCTGTTGTCTCATCATCTAAGGAAAAATCATGAAAGCCTGCGAATCCTGTTCTCGCGTCACCATCGGAAAAAATCATAAAAATGTTCCTGTTTGGGAGCGCGCCATTGGCATGGTGTTAATTTATTTGCCCATTATTACATTGCCATTTGTGTTTATCAGCGCGTATTTGACTTATTACCATTTGCTTATGATGGGCGCGAAAGACGTGAAAACACTTCGCGATTTTCTGCCTGCGCGTGACAGTCATCGTTACAATTTGAAAAATCAAATCACAATGGATGGTTCGTTTAAAGCAAGTGCTTCGCAATCTAAATTGTTTTGGATTTTAAATTGCACTTGGTATTGTCCAGTGAGTGTGGCGTTGTTTGAATGGCACGCTTATATGGTGAAATTGGTGGAAAATTGGTGGTGTCCGTTTACGCACGCGAAAAAAGAAACCTATAACAATGCAACCATTGATAAATCGTTTTGGCATATTTATCCTGAAGATGCGGCAAAGTTAAATCCTGATGATTTGCAGAATCCGATTTGGAATGAAGACGAAGCGGTTAAAAAAGATTAAATAGCAATGCAAATTGCTCAATACAAACTTCCCAATAATATAATTCTCGCGCCCATGGCGGGAATTACTGATGCGCCATTTCGAGAAATCTGCACGCAGTTCGGCGCAGGTTTAACGGTTTCCGAAATGGTTGCGTCAAATCCTGTGTTGCGTCATCACCCTCGCACTTTATTGCGTGCCGAACATAGCGCAAATAGCGGTTTACGTTCGGTGCAAATTTTGGGAACAAATCCTCACGATTTAGAGCAAGCGGCGCAATTTAATGTTGAAAACGGCGCACAAATTATTGACATCAACATGGGCTGTCCTGCAAAAAAAGTCTGTTCAGTTGCCGCAGGGTCAGCATTATTGCGCGACGAAACGTTGGTGAAACAAATTCTTGATGCTGTAGTCAATGCGGTCGATGTTCCCGTAACGTTAAAGATTCGTACCGGTTGGGATAGCGAAAATCGCAACGCGCTCACGATTGCAAAAATTGCCGAAGAAGCTGGCATTGCAGCGTTGACCATTCATGGTCGCACTCGTGCTTGTAAATTTGAAGGTCAGGCTGAATACGAAACTATCAAGCAAGTCAAACAAACTGTAAATATTCCCATCATTGCCAACGGTGATATTGATTCGCCGCAAAAAGCACAGTTTGTTCTTACTGAAACTGGTGCAGATGCGATTATGATTGGTCGCGCGGCACAAGGCAATCCGTGGTTATTTGAGCAAACTTCACATTTTTTAGCGCATGATGTATTACTCAAATCGCCCACGATAAACGAAATCTACCGCATTTTGAGTCTGCATTTAGAAAATTTGTATTCGTTTTATGGTTCAAATTTAGGTGTGCGTTTAGCGCGTAAACATATTGGCTGGTATTTTCGACAAGCTGATGACGTAGATTTATCGCTGAAACAAAAAATCAATCAAACTATCAATCCTAATGAACAACTTGCATTAGTGCGTTTAGCATTGGGTCAATAAATACTCAAACCGTTTCATTCAATAATGACGTACTGCTAACCGAATACGCCGATTTCATCGGTTGAAAATTATCGTGTGCGCTCATCAAACCGGCGATTAAACCAACGTGTTGCAACTGTTGTTTTAACGCATCGAGATTTTGGCTAATCAAAGCGGTGGTTTGCGGCTTTTGATTTTTAAAATAAGTATTTACCACGCCATTTTGATATGAAACCACACATTGCACTTCACCCAGTTTCGGTGGCGTAAGTGTTAAATTCACTGACCAATGCTGACTTTGTGTATCAACGGATTGATTGGCTTTATCACGTTGGATTTCCATTTTTAGCGATTCTGCTTGATTATTCATCAGAAAAGGTAATTCAAACGCCCACACTTGTTTATTACTGTCTTCTTTTGGCAAGGAATGAAGTTGGTCAATCACCACTTTTGCCAAAGCATTTTCGGTTTTATGTTGCAGTTGTTGCAATCCTTCCACTTGTGTATCAGTCAACGCCAATTCATTTTGTTGCGCGATGCCATGTTTGAGCGTGTGCATCAAATTAAATAAATCACTTTTGAAATCCGTAATTTCAGGTTCATTAAGCGGTGCATTATTCACTAACTGAGGAGATGCTGGTTTGTCTTCATGACTGGGTTTTAAATTCGGCAAAATTTCTGTTGCCAATGTTTTTAACGATTGCGGAATATTTTCAGCACGCGAAACTTGTAATAATTGCGCGTGCAATTCGGCTTCATTTTGGTCAATCAATTGCGTAAGTTCTGGCGTGGGCGCAGTTTCGCGTTTCAATAAATTTTGCAATAACGTTGAAACCAGTTGTTTTAATTCGTTAGTCACACTGGTGTGTTGCAACAAATTGAGCAACGGCATTTTTAAATCAACAGGCGGCGCAGACGTTTGTGAAACAGTTGCTGGCGTAGACGAGGGCGTTTTTAATATATTGCTTACCGCACTTTTCGCTTCAAAAAAAAGTCCTGATGAATAAATCAAATGCTTCAGTTTTTGTGGATTAAATAATTGTTCGTTAGGCGGCAGATGGTCAAACAAAGCCGCCGCATTTTGTTTTAATGTGGTTGCTAGCGTGTCATTTTTAATTTCTAACTGCGGTAAATCAGTGCGTAATTGGTTGAGCAAAACACTCGGCGATTCGTGACGCGGCAACAGTTGCTTCATGAACGCGGCAATTTTTTCTTCGTGAATAGCGGCAGGCGTAGCAGTACTGGCAGGTAGTTGTTTAAATTCTGGCATTGCGCCAATTTTGGTAATCGCTAACGTTAAGGCTTGCCCAACTTTTAACGATTCACCTGTTTGCGAAGGTAAAAGTTGTAATTGATTACGTTCAATGCTGATTAACATTTTTTTACCGCTAGAACCACTTTGATGGTCGTCAACGACTAATTCGAGCTGAATTTTATGCCCGACTAAACCAACTATTTTGGCTTCAATGGGTTGTTGACCTTGCGCGTGATTCACAAAATTTTTCAACGATTCATCAATGCGTGTTATTAACGGTGCAGTGGCAAGCGTAAGACGCATCGCGTTCATTTTTTCCGCGCTGGGTGCTGTGCTGCCGTAGCGCAATGTATCCAACGTAACAACTCTAAATTCCAACTCAGGTGTGACTTTTGTGACTTGCAATGTCACGTTTTGTCCAAGATAAGGCATGAGAAGCGCACGAGGATTTTGATTTTCAACAGTAATCGTTTGTCCTCCCCATTTAAGCGTAATACCACCTTCACTGAGCGACGACACTTTTGCGCTGATTTGTTGTCCAACGGTTAAATTCAAATTACTTTCCACCAGCGTTTTCATGGCTTGCAGTATTTGACTGTTAAACGAGGTTTGAATATCCATGTAAAAATCCTGAGGGGGAAATGACACTAATTGCAAAGAATTTCACTGTATCGTAAAGCAAACGTAAAACTAAAATCAGCAATATGTTTTAAATGACTTTAAACACTAATTTGCTTAACCTATGCGAGCCATTTTAATTGATTTCTGGGAAAAGTTATGACGCAAAAACAATCATTAAACGAGCAAATTGCAAAAATTTTAGCGCAAGAAGCAGAGCAAATCGAACAACGCAGTTGGAGGGGAAAATTAAAACGTATTTGGCGTGCTGAAAATCGTAACCAAGCCTTTAAAGCAGAATGTTTTGCTATTTGGAAAGGGTTGAGCAAAAAAGCCGTTTTCACATTATTTTTAATTGTCGCGTTTGTCTTTATGCTGACGTTTTCTGTTTTATAAATTTTAAAGTGAAATGATTACACGTTTTGCATAATCAAACCCATGCCGCCATGCGTTCAAGTGAACAAGTGCAAAGATGCGTAGGAGGAACATCTTTTACCTTTAACAAGTTATACTATCGGTTCATTACCATTAGAGGTCATCACTCATGAAAATAATAAGAAAAATATTACCAACCACCGTTTTGGCAATTTTATCGTTGAGCGCAAACGCCGCATCCGATGAAAATCAAAGAATGCACGCGCTTTATCAAGAAAATTGTGCGAGCTGTCACGGTAGCGACCATGGCGGTTATCTTGCTCCAGCCTTGAATTCAGAAACATTAAAAGGTCGCAGTCCAACTGCCTTACGCAGTTTAATCATGACGGGCAGTTTTGATACCTTGATGCCGCCGTTTTATGGAAAGTTATCTGACGATGATATTCGCGGTTTAATTAAACATCTGCAAACCACGCCTAAACAGCCAAATCCAGCATGGACAATTGACGATATGAAAAAATCGTTACATGTTCACATCAAAGATGAAAGTACGTTGCCGAGCAAACCAACCTATCAAATTGATAACATGGACAACATTATCGGCGTTGCGGCGCGTGGTAAATTCGGACGTGGCGAAGGTTCAAAAGCGGTGTTTATTAACAGTGTCACGCATCAAAAAATCGGTGAAGTTAATACTGGCACAGCGGCTCATATCATCGATTTCAACCCCGTCAATCCGCGTTGGGCGTATGTAAAAACAGATACGGCTGAAATTTTCAAAGTCGATTTATATTCGATGCAAGTGGTGCGTAGTATTAAAACGGGTTATAACGGTCCAGGTATGGGCGTTTCACGCGATGGCAAATACATTATGGCGGGTTCATTTGTGCCACATAACGCGGTCATTTTGAATGCTGACACACTCGAACCGTTGAAAACCTTTGAACTTGAAGGTATTGACCCAGATGGTAAACACGTCAGTTCAGATTCAGGTATGGTAATTGGAACGCCGTTTGCGGACATGTTTGCGATTGCTTTGGAAAATGCGGGGCAAGTTTGGGTGGTTGATTTAAAAGACGATTTTCCTGTCACCAAAATTACCGATGTCGGTCGTCATTTGCACGATGCGTTTTTAACGCACGGTGGTCAAAAACTGATGATTGCATCGTATGATGACAGCATCGTTGCGGCAATCGATTTAAAAGAACGCAAAATTATCAAAAAATTACCTGCTGGTTGTATTCCACACGTTGGCGGTGGCAGTGCGGTAAAAGTTGACGGTCGCACATTAGGTTTTGGTACAAACTTTGGTGATTGCGCGAAAACCGTCGTCAGCGTTTGGGATTTAGACAAAATGGAATTGGTTAAACAAATTCCCGTTTCAGGTGGCACAGAATCGCCCGCCGCGCATGCGAATGCACCGTATGTTGCTGTTGATATTATTTCTAAAGATAAACGCGCCAGCACGATTCAGTTAATCGATAAAAAGAAATTGGAAGTCGTGAAAACGCTTGAAGTTGGCGGACACGCTTATTTCCCAGAATATAGCGCAGACGGCAAGTTTTTATATGTGAGTGCAGGATATGATGGCAACGAGGTTGTTGTCTATGATTCACACACATTAGACAAAGTTGCAACCTTGCCGATGGAAAGTCCTGCGGGTATTTTTTCGCGCGGACGAGTAAAATATATGACGCGCGGTTTAGCTCCTGATGAAATGCACGGAGCAAAATAATAGGTTCGCGCATTACAAACTAATCATTAACGGAGGAAAAATGAAAAAATTACTGTTGCCATTATTGTTGTGCATGAGTAGCGTCGGTTTTGCGGCAGAACCTTCTGCTGAGCGTCAGGCTGAAATTCGTACGTTATTACAAAATAGTTGTGCTGGTTGTCATGGTGCATCATTGCAAGGTGCAATGGGACCTTCGCTTCAACCAGAAGCCTTAGCGAGTAAAGCGGATGATTTGCTTGTTACGACAATTTTAAATGGTCGTAAAGGCACAGCAATGTCATCATGGAAAGCCTCATTAGAACCTGATGAAGTGACGTGGTTGGTTAAAACGTTGAAAAGCGGTAAATAAGTTTTAAAAAAGGGCTTCAAAATTTGAAGCCCTTTTTATTGCGTTATTTGATTGCCTTAAAACCAATATCGGTGCGGTAATAAATGCCGTTCCAACTGATTTGATTCGCTAATTCATAGGCTTTTGTTTGTGCGTCTTTAATTGAATTTCCTAATGCACAAGCACACAAAACGCGCCCACCATTTGTCACAATGTCATCTGCAACTTGCGCGGTGCCAGCATGAAACACTTTGCAATAATCAGTTTCATTCGTTGGCAAACCTGAAATTACTTGCCCTTTTGCATAAGCATCGGGATAACCGCCTGCGGCTAAAACCACACCTAATGCGGGACGTTCATCCCATTCGGTCGTTGTTTTATCGAGTTCTCCCGCTAATGCCGCTTGGCAGAGTTCGACTAAATCACTTTTCAAACGCATCATAATTGGTTGCGTTTCTGGGTCGCCGAATCGGCAGTTATATTCCAAAACTTTGACATCGCCGTTTGGAGAAATCATCAAACCGGCATACAAAAATCCTGTATATGGATGACCTTCATTTGCCATGCCTGCAAGCGTTGGATTGATAACGTCACGCATAACTTTTGCGTGAATTTCAGGCGTTACGATTGGGGCAGGGGAATAAGCACCCATACCGCCAGTATTTGGACCTGTGTCGCCATTGTCTCGCGCTTTGTGGTCTTGAGAGGTCGCCATCGGCAACGCATTTTTACCGTCAGCGATAACGATAAAACTCGCTTCTTCGCCTTGCAAAAATTCCTCAATCACAACGCGATGCCCAGCCTCACCAAAAGCATTACCTGCGAGCATATCTTTTACAGCGGCAATAGCTTCGTCATTGGTTTGCGCGACGATGACACCTTTTCCCGCAGCTAAACCATCGGCTTTAACGACGATTGGTGCGCCATGTTTTTCAATGTAAGCAATCGCTTTTTCAGTCTCGGTAAAACTTTCATACGCCGCCGTTGGAATACCGTAGCGAATCATGAAATCTTTGCAAAACGATTTAGACCCTTCTAACTGTGATGTGTATGCCGATGCGCCAAAACATGCTAAACCTGCCGCTTGAAATTTATCAACAATGCCTAAAACCAGCGGCACTTCTGGTCCGACAATCGTTAATTCGATTGTATTTTTTTGAGCGAATTCTAATAAGCCATCTAAGTTTTCAACCGCTAATGAGACATTTTCAATGCCAGATTCTAAAGCCGTTCCCGCATTACCTGGAGCAACAAAAACACGACTCACTTTTGCAGATTGTTTCACTTTCCATGCTAAAGCGTGTTCACGTCCGCCACTGCCAATGATTAAAACATTCATAAATTTTCCTAAATTAGTGACGGAAATGGCGCATACCTGTAAATAACATCGCAATGCGATATTCATCTGCGGCGGCAATCACTTCTTCATCGCGCACCGAACCACCAGGTTGAATAATCGCGGTGATGCCTGCTTCAGCCGCCGCATCAATGCCATCGCGGAATGGAAAAAACGCATCTGATGCCATAACAGAACTTTCTACATCTAAACCTGCATCGCTAGCTTTAATACCGGCAATTTTTGCTGAATAAATGCGACTCATCTGACCTGCTCCAACACCGATTAACTGCCCGCATCGGCAATAAACAATGGCATTGGATTTCACAAATTTAGCGACTTTCCACGCAAATAATGCGTCTGCCCATTCTTGATCGGTTGGTGCGCGGCGAGTGACAATCTTCATGTCTGTCGGTAAAACAATACCGTTGTCTCTATCTTGAACCAGTAATCCGCCTGCGACGCGTTTGTAATCAAATCCTGTGCTGGTCGGTTGTGTCCAATTTCCCGTTTCAAGCACACGCACGTTTTGTTTTGCGGCTAACACTTGTTGTGCTTCGGCACTCACGCTGGGGGCGATAATCACTTCAACAAATTGGCGTTCGATAATTTTTGCGGCAGTTTTTTCATCAAGCTCACGATTGAACGCAATAATGCCGCCAAACGCAGAAGTCGGGTCTGTCGCATACGCTAAATCATAAGCCGTCAAAATATTATCCGATTGCGCGACACCACAAGGATTTGCGTGTTTTACGATGACGCAAGTGGGTTTTTCAACAAAGGCTTTCACACATTCCAACGCGGCATCAGCATCGGCGATATTGTTATAAGACAGCTCTTTGCCTTGTAATTGTTTTGCGCTAGCGATAGTGCCAGTTGCCGGATTTTTTTCTACATAAAAAGCGGCGTTTTGATGCGGATTTTCACCATAACGCAACGATTGCTGTTGATGAAATTGCAAATTTAATGTTTTTGGAAATTGTGTATCATTTAAACGATTCAAATACGTTGCAATCGCGGTGTCGTAATGCGCGGTGTGTTCAAAACTTTTTAATGCCAAACCAAAACGTGTCGCCGACGATAACGCGCCTTTTGTTGCAGTTAATTCGGTCAAAATTTCAGCGTAATCGGTTGGATTAACCACAATCGCAACGTCAGCATGATTTTTTGCCGCCGCGCGAATCATTGTCGGGCCGCCAATATCGATATTTTCAATTGCGGTTTCAAAATCACAATCCGGTTTAGCTATGGTTTCTTCAAAAGGATATAAATTCACCACCACCATATCGATGGCACGAATATCATTTGCCACCATGACAGCATCATCAATGCCACGTCGCCCTAAAATACCGCCATGAACTTTTGGATGCAGTGTTTTAACGCGCCCATCCATCATTTCTGGAAAACCGGTGTAATCAGACACTTCGATTGCGGTGATATTGTTTTCAGTTAAGGTTTTAAATGTGCCGCCGGTCGATAAAATTTCAATGCCGAATTGATTGAGCGCACGGCAAAATTCAACAATGCCAGTTTTGTCCGAAACACTGACCAAAGCACGAGTAATTTTTTTGTTCATGTGAATTTAAGTAAAGTTAATAAAAAAGAATTCTATAACAAGCCATGATGTGCGTTACCACATCAAATCATCAGGAATTTCATAAGCGGCATAAGGGTCGTCAGCCGCAATTTCTGATTTAGGTTCATTCCATACCAAAACGCGCGTTGCATCGCGTTCTTTAATTTTTTGCGCGATTTCACTATTTACAAGCACATAAGCATTTTCAGCTTTCACAATGACTAATTTGCCTTTGGCTAATTGTTCTTGCTGTGTTTCGTTCACATAAAGCGTTTTCACTTTCAACGCATCGGTAAAGTGATAAGCAATTTCAGCATGTTGCGTATCAATTGCCACTTTATTTTGTTCAATCAGTTGCTTAATTTGCGCTTGAATTTCTTTTTGCACCGCTTGCGCTTGTTGTTGCTGATTTAACAAACGGTCACGTTCTGTTTTCTCAGCTTGTGCCTGTTGGGCGAGTAATTTTACTTCGTCAACAACTTCAATTTTATGGTGACGTTGCTGTTGCGCTTGTTTGTGTTTTTCCGTTTTAATGGTTTTTGCTTTCGCGCTACTGACTAAGCCGGATTTGAGTAACTGCTCTTGCAAAGATAATTTTTTGCTCATGAACCTAACCGCTCCAATTCAATCGCATCAAAATCACGCACTTGCCAATGCGATGCGCTGGCTTGCGGCGAATCATCTCGCGTAAGCCAAATGGTATGTAATCCTGCGGCTTGCGCTGCATTTAATTCGGCTTCAATGTCGGATAAAAAGAGTAACTGTTCGGCGGGTAAACCAATATGCGCGACAATGTTCTCATACGAATTGCAATCTTGTTTACCGCCGATGTGTGTGTCGAAATAACCCGAAAATAACGGTGTTAAATCGCCCACTTCGGTATGCGCGAACAATAATTTCTGTGCGTATACCGAACCAGAAGAGTAAACGTATAAGTCAAAACCTTGCGCTTTCCATGTTTGCAAATTACGAATCGCATCGGTATACAAATGCCCTTTTAATTCGCCGCGTTGATAACCGGTTTCCCAAATTAGCCCTTGCAACGATTTCAACGGCGTAATTTTTTTATCTTCATCAATCCATTGAATTAACTGAGAAATTGCTTGATCTAATGTCAATTCTGTCCCGGCTTCGGTGTTGATGTCCGTGAGTAATTTTTGCACGATTTCATTATTTACATTGGTGCGTAAAAATTCATCAACATGGGCGCGAGCATAAGGAAATAGGCTATCTTTCACAAACGATAATGAAGACGTTGTGCCTTCAATATCGGTAATAATCGCCTTAATCATGCGGTTAATTCTCCTTGTAAAGTCTCCAATGTCGGAAACGACATTGCAATGTCACTGCCAGTAAAATCCGCAATCCAACCATCGGGATTGGTAAATAATCGAATACAAGCTAAATGCGGATTTTCGCCCATATCAAACCAATGGGTTACATTTGCCGGAACGCTGATTAAATCACCTTGTTCACATAACACGCCATACACTTGCTCACCAACGTGTAAATAAAATAACCCGCATCCTTCCACAAAAAAACGCACTTCAAATTCGCTGTGTGTATGTTCAGCAAGAAATTTCTGCCGCAACGCGACTTTATCAGGATGCGAGGCATCGAGTTTAATCACATCGGCAGTTTGAAAACCGAACTCCTTTTTTAAACGATTAATGTAGTCGGCATAAGCATTTAATACGGATTCATTATCGGTAAGAACGGGTTCTAAACCTGCGCCTATTTGCCAACGCTCAAATAACACGCCAATCGTTTTTAATTTAGATTCAATCTCTGAAAATTCGTTAAAACATTCACCTTGTTGGGGGGAATTTTCAGCATAAATGGTGAGTACACTCATGAGTTTTAACTCCGTCGTGCTTGCAATTCACAAGCAAATAAGAAATCTAAGGCTTCTAAATAACGCAACGTTTCAGCGACTGAACTGCCCCATGTGTACAAACCATGTCCTTCAAGTAAATACGCATAAATTTCTTCATGAGAATTCATGTAAAGTTCGACCTGTTCGGCTAAGCGAGCAATATTTTGATCGTTTGCGAAAATCGGCACAATCATGCGACTTTCATGCGTGGTAATACCGCTAAAGGCTTTTAATAATTCGTAATTTTTCAGCGTGACTTTTTTCTTGCCTCTGCGCGAAATTATTGTGCTATTTAGTGAATGGGGATGCAAAATCGCATTCACATCGGCAAAACGTTGATAGAGTTGGACGTGTAACAACGTTTCTGCTGACGGCACTTTGCCATCAAGCGCATTGCCTTGCGCGTCGATAAGCATAATATCAGCGTGTTGTAATTGTCCTTTATGTTTGCCTGAAACGGTAATGGCAATTGTGCCGTCGGACAATCGCGCAGAAAAATTGCCACTGGTTGCAGGCACCCAGCCTTTACTATCAATGACTTTCCCTGCGTAAATTAACGCATCAGCAAGCGGGTAAAACTCTTCGGGATAATTGTAATTATTCATAAATTTTATTTAATTGTGATGGTAGGAATTAACAGATTTTTTCCATTCTTCAGGAATTTTCCATGTTTTTGCCCATGTTTCAAACACGTCAGCAGGCATCGGTTTTGCGATGGCATAACCTTGAGCGCAATGGCATTTTAATCGCGAAAGGGCAACGCCATGTTCAATGGATTCTACCCCTTCGGCAATGACAAAACGATTAAAGGATTTTGCCAAACCGATAACCCCTTCAACAATGGCTAAATCATCTGCATCTTCTAACATGTCGCGTACAAAGGATTGATCGATTTTTAAAATATCTGCCGGTAAATGTCTTAAATAACTCAACGATGAATAGCCAGTACCAAAATCATCTAATGAAAATTTAACACCTAAGGCTTGACAAGCTGTCATCACCTCTGAGGTTTGCGTTAAATCATGCAAAGCTTCTGTTTCTAAAATTTCTAATTCAAAATGGTCTGGTTGAACACTCGGGTATTTATTTAACAATAATTGAAGTTGTTGTACAAAATTACTGGTTTGCAGCGCGCGTGCTGATAAATTGACGCTAATTGTCCACATTAAACCACGTTGATGCCATTTTTCCATTTGACGCAATGCATTGTCTATTACCCAAGTATCCAGTTGCACAGCAAAAGCATGATGTTCAATTAACGGTAAAAAATCGTTGGGCATCATTAAACCACGTTCAGGATGTTGCCAGCGAATTAACGCTTCTGCGCCTAAAATAATACCTTGGCGAATATCGACTTTTGGTTGGAAATACAACACAAATTCATTGTGATTTAAAGCAAGTTCAAAGCGTTGCAGCGCACTTTGATGCACTTGAAATTCATGGGCAACTGCCATGTTGTAAATTTTAAAACAATTTTTGCGTGTTTGTTTTGCCTCAAACATGGCTTGGTCGGCATGACGCAATAACGTATCCGCATCCGCATTATCATTTGGAAAAATTGTCACGCCAATGCTTGCAGAAAGCGAGATTAAATGATGTTCGATATGAAACGGTGTACTAATTGTTTCAAGTAAACGATACAACGTGTTTTCGCATTCTTCCACAGTTTGTAAATCTAAAAGCAAAAATACAAATTCATCGCCGCCTAAACGTGCCACGGTGTCTTCTTCTCGAAACGTATGTTTAATTCGTTTGGCTATTTCAATAAGCAAACCATCGCCGGCTTTTCGACCAATGCGCTCGTTAATACTTTTAAAACTATCCAAATCAATGTAACCAACTGCCATTAAACATTGCTCTCTTTTGGTATGGGAGAGTGCAATTTGCATTCTATCGGTCAACAACAGGCGGTTTGGTAAACCAGTGAGTACGTCGTGATAAGCGATATACTCTAATTGTAATGCGTGGGCTTTTGATTCGGTAATGTCTTCATAAATGCCTAATACGCCAATGACTTGTTTTTTGTCATCGTGGAGTGGTACTTTCGACGTGCGTGAGACAATCTGTTCACCATTAGGTAAAATGACTGGTTTTTCATAATTCATTTTGGCAATATTCGATTTCATCACACGCAAATCATCAGCAAAATAACGATCCGCATATTCTTTCCAACCGAGTTCATAATCGTTTTTACCGATAAGTTCGTCAACGGAATTCAAACCTGCATCTTTAGCAAAGGCTAAATTTCCTCCTAAATAATAACCTTTTAAGTCCTTCCAAAAAACGCGAATAAGCGGTGTGTTATCCAGCACGGATTTAAACAAATAAATCGATTTTTGCAATTCACTTTCTAACTGTTTGCGTTGGCTTATTTCACGATGTAAACGAAAATTCCAATAACTTATGAGCGTC
>DALYHZ010000013.1:0-19759 GCA_031970635.1 Methylococcaceae bacterium
ACTATTAACAGCGCGAGCGTATTCACCTTCAACATTTACGTTTATTTTTTTACTGAAATCTCCCGCATTTAACGCCGCCATCAATTCGTTAATAGCGTTGGTAGTTGTCGATAACACTTTAGTGAGTGAATTTAAGCGTTTTAAAGCATGTGAAAAACCGCCATGTAAACCGGCAGGGTAACTGCGACGCGTAAAATCACCGTAAGTGACATATGCCATTGAGTAATACATATCTACTTGCGCGGTTTCAACTTGATCCATCAAATCATTTAATGCCCATGCAAGTTGCTGTAAAGGTGTTTCTTTTCCTCCAATTTGTGTAATTCGCACATGAACAATCCCATTGCGCCATTCTGTACTTGAATCAAGTAATTTTTTAAATAATTCCCTTTCATGTTTACGTGAACGATACCACACCCATACAGACACTACCGCACTGGCACTTAAACATGCCGGTACAATAAATTGACTGCTGTGCATCCAACTATAGCCCAGAGTGCTGCCCCATGTTACAACAACCGCACTTAAAGCGAATTTTTCTTTTATTTTAAAGCGACTGGAGAACATTGATGAGAGCCTCATAACTAACGCCTTTTTCCTCTAATAGTTTACCTAAAATAGCCCCTGAAGCATTCATTGCCTCTTTAGCACCTGCTTGCTGTTCAGCATTTAACATTGCTTTATATAAATCGGCAACAATGGGAATAGCTTTAGGATTTGGCATACGACGTACAGATGTGTAACCGATTTTTTTCTTATTGTTATCAATAATGGGCGCAACATGTGTAAAAACCCAATAAAAGCTACCGTCTTTAGACATATTTTTGACATACGCAAAAATTTCTTTGTCTTCTGCCAAATAATCCCAAAGTAATTTAAACACCACGCGCGGCATATCTGGATGACGCACAATATTGTGTTGACTGCCGAGTAATTCATGTTCCTCATAGCCTGAAAATTCAATAAAAATTTCATTGCCATAAATAATACGCCCCGTTAGATCCGTTTTCGACACAATAAAATCGTGTTCGCGCATAAAGCGTTCTTTATCAGTTGGTATAATATCTTTGCGTTTCATAGGCTAAACCCGTTTTTATAATTTTTGGTATTCATTGAACGTTATAATAATCACATTCTGACAGATTTTTTATTTTTTGCATTCATCCTTTTATTTCATTATGGCATTTTCAGAAACTACACGGTTGCACTATTTAAACGCAATGGGTATCACTGTTTGGCAATCGCGTCTTGTGACACCATCGTTTACAACTCCATTTGTTGAACCTATTTTTAGTGAATCAGTATTATTTGAAAATTTAATTTCTGATTCTTGGGAACAATTACGCCACGATGTTACCCAATGTCAGGCATGCACATTATGTACCACTCGTACGCAAACGGTTTTTGGCGAAGGAAATCCACACGCGACGTGGTTATTTATTGGTGAAGCCCCAGGGCAACACGAAGATGCACAAGGTCGCCCTTTTGTCGGCGAGGCGGGGCAATTATTAAGTGAAATGTTACGTGCCATGCAATTGACGCGTGACGAAATTTTCATTGCTAATATTTTAAAATGCCGTCCGCCTAATAATCGAGACCCACATGTCGAGGAAATTCGCCAATGTCGGGATTATTTACGGCGACAAATAGCATTGATTCAACCTAAAATTATCATTGCCGTTGGACGAATTGCCGCGCAGGCATTATTGGAAACAACAGAAACGATTGGGCGATTACGCGGTAAAGTGCATTGCGTTGAAAATATACCGTTGATTGCCATTTATCATCCCGCCTATTTGTTGCGTTCCCTAATTGAAAAACGTAAAGCATGGCAAGATTTACAATTTGCACTGCACACCTTTAAAAACCTTGAGAATTAACCATGCGTGGACTAATTGATCGATTAAAAGATTTTATAATTTACGATGCTGATGTGGAGTTTTATGCCAAAGTGTTTCCTGATTCCGTAGGACGCAAAGAACTCATGCGTTTACGCAGAATGAACCGTTCTGATTTATCGCAAATCGTCACCATTGAAAAAGCCAGCTACAGTTTTCCTTGGGGGGAAGATATTTTTCGCGATTGTCTGAATATGCGTTACCAGTGTTGGGTGTGTGAATTGGGTGATGAAATATTAGGTTATGGCATTTTATCCATGGCAGTGGGTGAAGCGCACATTTTAAATTTATGCGTATCACCCGCTGAACAAAAACAAGGCATTGGTCGCAAACTATTAGAACATTTAATTGCTGTCGCTCGAACAGAAGCTGAAACCATGTTTTTAGAAGTACGCCCAACTAATATTCACGCAATTGCCTTGTACGATTCTCTGGGGTTTAACGAAATCGGCGTGCGTAAAGGCTATTATCAGTCCGAAATGGGACGAGAAGACGCATTGATGTTTGCTTTAGAATTGATTTAGTGACTTAAAATTACAAACTGTTGCGAATAGCCTCGACCATCTCGTGTGTGAGAACTTGACGACGGTGGTCGAGTACCACACCGTCCATGCGTTGTGCAAATAAAACAATGGTAGACACATAATCATCAAATACCGCAACAGGATCATCGAGTGCATCGACCTGCATGAAAAAGACAACGCCTGGGCAATAAAACGATTCAATATCCGTATCAGGGAATGTGCCAGGCTCAAGCATACAGGCAACACCAAAATGCACAAATCGATTTTCATCAACTCGCTCAAAAATCTTCATACTGCCATATTCCAAGCCTAACTCTTCTAGGGCATCAAAAATATCTGCGCCATTAAAATCCTCATGTCCTTTGGTAATCACACTAAATTGAATAATGGATGGCGCAACCGCAGGGCGTGGTGGTGGCTCATCATCTGTTTCATCGTGTTCATGGAATTCAGGTTTTAATTCTTCTTTTTTAACTTCTTTTTTTGGTTCAACATGTGGCGATTGCTGACGCTGTTGAACTTTTTGCGAATACGCATTTTTAAGCGTTTGTGCGACTGATGCTTTTTTTTCTGGTGCGACAGGATGTTCCTCGACAACATCGTCTGAAAATTCGTCTTCTTCATCGAATTCGTCGTCAAATTCATCATCGTAAAAATCGAATTCCTCTTCGCGTGCTTTTTTATCTTTGAGATAGGCGGAAACCACCATACTCACCATGATAATTAAACCGGTTGCGATAATTGCTATTCGTAATAATTCTTTGTCCATCAACTTTCCGCCAGATTCACTGCGTCTTATATCAACTGTGATTATACGGGACACGTCATCGTTACCCGCGTTAATTATTTTATTGGTTCTATTGTAACCTTATTGTGGCAAATATATAAAAACTGAACGTTTGCCAAAGGTCAGGTTATGAATATTGCACAGCTTGCTTTAAAATGTGGACCTATTATTAACGATAAGTCTTAAAAATTCCATGACAACAAAACCAAGCAAAGATTTAGAAACATTTGAAAATCCCCAACCGCAACGCGATTACACCATTCGTTTTGATATTCCAGAATTTACCTGTCTTTGCCCTAAAACCGGTCAGCCTGATTTTGCCACAATAAAAATTGAATACGTTCCCGCCAAATTATGCGTCGAATTAAAATCACTTAAACTTTATATGTGGTCTTTTCGCGAAGAAGGCGCGTTTCATGAAGCCATTACCAATCAAATCTTGGATGATTTAGTTCGCGCCATTTCGCCCAGTTTTATGCGTGTTCGTGCCGATTTTTATGTACGTGGCGGTATTTATACAACCGTTGTGGTTGAGCATCGTAATCCAGATTGGGTTGCACCTGAACTCATCACCCTGCCCTAAAATTATGTTACCGCCTAATTTTGCCGTCGCACTCAAATACGATCACGAAAAAGATAATGCGCCTGTTGTCACAGCAAAAGGCGCACGTTTAACGGCTGATCAAATTTTGAAAATTGCTGAAGAACACAACATTCCGCTCTACAAAGACCCTGAATTAGTGCAAATGTTAGCAAAAATTCCTTTGGGTGATGAAATTCCCCAAGAACTTTATCTTGCTGTTGCCGAAGTTATCGCGTTTGCTTACGGTCTCAGCAATAAAACCTTGTCGAGTGAACCGTTATGAGCATAAAAAATATTATCGTTGAATGGTCTCAAACTGTATTACCGCATCACGCCCTTTCGCAATTGATGAGCAAACTGACACATTGCGAAAATAAAGCATTTAAAAACTTTCTGATTCATCAAATCAGCACGCATTACGGTGTGAATTGGGATGAATCGATTACCCAAGATTTAAATGCGTTTAAAAGTTTCAACGAATTTTTTACCCGTGAATTAAAATCTGATGCGCGACCTTTAACGTCAGAATTTGGCGCAATCGCAAGTCCCGCAGACGGTGTGGTAAGTCAAGCGGGAAAAATTATGCAAGGCGATATTTTTCAAGCCAAAGGGAAAAGTTTTACGATTACGGATTTATTAGGTGGTGACGCGCAACGTGCTGAAAAATTCAATGACGGCACATTTACAACCATTTATTTATCGCCCAAAGATTACCATCGTTTGCACATGCCATTCACTGGCACTTTACGCGAAATGGTGCATATTCCTGGACGATTGTTTAGTGTAAATAATGCAACAACAGAAGCTGTGCCACGTTTATTTGCTCGCAATGAACGAGTGGTTGCCATTTTTGATACGGAAATTGGTCAAATGGCATTGGTCTTAGTCGGGGCAATTTTTGTATCAAGCGTTGAAACGGTTTGGCATGGTATTGTAACACCGCCGACAATTAAAACGGTGCAAACATGGCAATATGAAAACAATGCACCAAAACTAGAAATCGGAGCCGAAATGGGACGTTTTAATATGGGATCAACAATTATCGTGTTGTTTGAAAAAGATAAAATGGCTTGGAACGCTAGCTTTGCTTCAGGAAAAACGGTAAAAGTTGGCGAAAAGATTGGACAAATTTGAGTTTGAAATGAAATGAATGGCATTTCGTCATTATTCCAGTTAGTTATTTTTTTGGGGATAATTGCTATTACCCAAGCAAAAGCTGACAGTTCATTTACTGATGATATTTCAATTGAAGATTTGATGGATGTTAACGTTACCTCAATTACTAAAATGGCAATGCCGTTGCATAAATCGCCAGTGACCGCATTTGTTATTTCACAAGAAGAAATTAGCCGTAAAGGTTATCGTTTCTTAATTGACATTTTGAAAAATACCCCTGATTTTCATGTTGCAAATTTAGCGTCAACTGAAAAAGCTATCACGGAAATTTATATACGCGGGGTATTTGCTAATGACAAAATCACAACGCTCATTGATGGTCATCGAATTAAACCATCAACAGGAGAACCCGTCACATTTTATGGCAGTATTCCATTGATCGATGTCAAACAAGTCGAAATCAGCTTAGGCTCAGCTTCTTCAGTTTATGGCGCAGATGCGATGTTGGCAACAATTAACTTGGTAACTGAAAATGGCGAAAATATTAACGGCATTAAAGTTAAAGCAACGGGAGGGACGCGAGATACGACTGAAGTTCAAGTTTCTACAGGCACAAAAATAAACGAAGACATTGCTGTTTCTCTTTCAGGCAGTTTTCATCATTCGGCTCAAGAAAATTTAAAACAAAGTTACCCTGAAATTTATAAAAACGTCAGTGATATTGACTTAACCGAACAAAATAATAATGTTCACTTTAAGGCTAACTATCAGGCTTTAAGGATTGATTATTATCGTTTAGAAGATAAGAATAATAACGGACTGTCATTTAATCCAAACCCACCGATGTCTTATGATTATTCTGGAAAAGCGTTTTGGGATATAGCTAATCAAATAGCAACAGCAACTTATAATTTAGAAATTGATCCTTTTTGGCAAGCAAAGTCTTGTTTGAGCTATGTTGATACAGAATTATCGCCCAGTTCAAGTTATCATTCATGGGGCGTTACCTTACCAATATCATGGTCTGGTAATACAACCCGTTTTTCTGAAACCGTGGCATATCTTCATGGAAATATCAATTGGTTGAGTGGAATTGAATTGAGCTTTATAAATTCAAAACCCAAAAATCAATACACAGATTCTCGCTTGCAAAAATATAATTTATTTTATCAAAACTATGCCGTTTACAGTCAGTTAAATTATGATGTTTCGAAAACATTAACCGCGAATGCTTCGTTACGGATGGATGCAGATTCACGTTATTCACCAGATTTCAATCCACGTTTAGGTTTTTCGTGGCAGGCAATTAGAGCCTTACGTTTCTTTGGTGCATGGGGAACATCTTATCTGACACCTGCTCCCTATTTAATTTATGAAACATGGAATACCCACTGATCCTATTTTTAACCGACCCAATACAAATTTACGTTCTGAGCGATTAAAAACTTATGAATTAGGCTTTAATGCAGAACCTTTTAAAAATAATGCATTCAGCTCGTCTTTTTTTTATAACACCAGCAAAAATGTGATACGAATTGTCGACAATGCTTTTACAGGAAAACCCAATTACAATGAAAATTTGGCAACTTTAAAAACCTATGGTTTTCAACTCACAGATCAACATCATTTTGCAAATGGCTTAAACATTGACGTAAGTTATACGCTAACAAAAGGTAGCCAGAATTCTGAAAAACTCGATCACATGGTAAACGTCACCAACATTCCAAAACACATGATTAAAAGTAATTTAATGTACAGTTTAGATAAATTTACATTTCGCCTTACGGAACGTTGGTTTGATAAAATTTATACGCATGAGTCAAACAGCATGTATAACGGACATGCTATGCACGGTGCAACAATTTTCGATGCTAATTTGCATTACAGTCAACCGGTTAAATCTGCTGAATGGAGTATTGATTTAGGCACAACAAATTTATTGGATACGAAATATTACACTATCGGCGAAAATGACAATTTCAGTGGTAGTTTATCTCGTTTACCTCAAGAAACACGTAGATTCTATTTAACTGTTGGTTTGTCGTATTAAATGAATTTTCGTTATCTATTCACATTTTTATTACGTCGCATACTACATGTAATAATTCTCCTATTCGGCATTTATTACACTTTACCCTCTTTTGCAGATGAATCTTTTGAGCGAGAAGTAAAAATCAAAATTGCTTATTTGTTCCATTTTAATCAGTTCACCGAATGGACAACAAAATTACCTGTATTTAATTATTGTGTATATGAAAATGCACATTTTAGTGAATTATTAAAACAGGCTTATCAGGGTAAAAAACACGGTGATATGGAAATTGAAATACGAAATATTTCTGCTCAATCTAACGTGGATAATTGCCAACTCATTTACTTTCCCAACGATATTTCTACCGACTTATTGGCTAAAATTCGTAAAAAACCCATTCTTTCAGTAGGAACACAAAAAGGATTTATTGAACAAGGCGGAATTATTTATTTATTTGAAGAAAATCAAAAAATCCGTTTTTTCATCAATAATACAGGCGCATTAGCCGCTGGATTAAAAATAAATTCTCAATTACTCGCACTATCAAAGGATCCCGCTTCATGATATTGCGAAACCGTTCCATTACAACGAAGTTAATTTTCATTGTCACATTAAGTAGCAGTATTGCACTCTTAGCCTTTAGTTTCATTTTGTTTTACTATGAAACCACATTTGTAAAACGTGATTTGATCAACAATCTTCAAACACAAGTTGAAATTATTACTGAAAATAGTTTGGCATCACTGGCATTTATGGATGCGGCAAATGCTCAAAAAACCTTAAGCGCGCTAAAACATAATTCTGATATTCTCTATGCGGGACTGTATGATAATCAACAGCAACTTTTAAATGCATACCGCAACACGTCTTATCAAGAAGAACTTATTTTAATTGAAAACGAATTAAAATATGCACCACATATTTATGAAACTAATCATTTTGTACAAATTGTTCAACCCGTCATTTTAAATAATGAACGGTTAGGGTATATGGTTTTACGCGCTAGTTTTCATTCGTTTGATAAAAAACTGCATGACTATATCAATATCATTTTTATGACTTTTTGCGTCACGTTGCTGGCTGCATTATATCTTGCCTCGCATTTACAACATATCGTGTCACGTCCCATCATTCGTTTAGCAAATTTCATTTATTACGTCACAAAATCAAAAAGTTACAATATCGCAGCGGTTAAAGAATCAAATGATGAATTTGGCAAATTAGTCGATGCGTTTAACAACATGCTAACGCAGTTAAATTATAGCTTTCAAAAACGTGATGAAGCCGAAAATGCCTTATCGCACCATTTGAATCATTTAAAAGAAATTGTTAATGAACAAACCCTCGATTTACAAAAAGCCTTAGATGTCGCAGATGCCGCAAATCGCTCTAAATCAGACTTTTTAGCCAATATGAGTCATGAAATTCGCACACCAATGAATGCGATTGTTGGTATGACGCATTTAGCGCAACGTACAAATTTAGATGAGACACAACGTAATTATCTTGAAAAAATCGATGCTGCAACGCAGATGCTACTTAACATTATTAATGATATTTTAGATTTTTCTAAAATTGAAGCAGGTAAATTGACTTTAGAAAATGCCGTATTTTCCCTTGATAATGTTTTAACGCATTTGATTGATATGATTAAAATTCGAGCCGAAGAAAAAAATATTGCTTTATCTTTTCATATTTCATCAGATGTCCCACGCCAATTGTTAGGCGATTCTCTACGGTTAGAACAAATTTTGATTAACTTGGTGAGCAATGCCGTAAAATTCACAGAAAAAGGTGAAGTTGTTATGACAGTTGAAGCCAAAAATAAATGTGAAAATGCCGCAACACTTTGTTTTTCAATTCGTGACACAGGCATCGGCATGACTACCGAGCAAATTGAAGGATTATTTCAACCATTTTCTCAAGCGGACACATCAACAACACGCAAATATGGCGGAACAGGACTAGGTTTAACGATTTCTAAACAACTTGCCGGATTGATGGCTGGAGAAATTTATGTTGATAGTGTCTTAGGTCGTGGTAGTACATTTACGTTTGATATGACATTAGCACTTGCAACTGACCAATCTGTGAATTTAAAAAATAATGAATCCATTTACACCTCTCATGATTACCCTTGCTACAATGCACAACGTATTTTATTAGTGGAAGATAATGAGATAAATCAGCAAGTTGCCTTAGAATTATTGACAGCGATGAATTTACACGTCGTGATTGCCAATAATGGTAAAGAAGGTGTCGAACGCGCAATGGCAGAAGCGTTTGATTTAATTTTAATGGACATACAAATGCCCATTATGGATGGCTTGACCGCCACACAAATTATTCGTACAGATTTAAAACTTGCAAAGTTGCCAATTATTGCGATGACTGCTCATGCTATGGAAGGCGACAGAGAAAAAAGTTTAGCAGCTGGGATGAATGATCATCTGACAAAGCCTATTGAAATAGATAAGCTAATTACTATGCTTAACCATTGGCTAAAATTTGAAGCAAAACCCGTTTCTCCCGCTCTTCCGCCACCTGCTAAATTCGTCAATTTATTGCCGAGTGATTTACCGCCTTTTGATTTATCACAAGCGTTAATATTTAGTAATTATAATCCACAGCTTTTGCATCAATTATTATTGAGTTTTTGTAATCGTTACGCAGATACGGCTAATCAATTAACACATTGCATTAAAACTCAAGATTTCACAAAAGCCGAACATATTGCCCATTCGCTCAAAGGCGTTGCTGGTACATTGGCTGCTGATAAATTAAAACAGTCAGCAAGTGCATTAGAAATTGCACTTTACAATAATCAGATTGATGATTTGGACAGATTGCTTCACAATCTCACGGAGGCATTAACTGATGCTATTAACGCGGCAATGACGTTGCCTTTATTACCTGAACCAAAAAGTGACATTACAGGAAATTTAAATCTCAATGAATTGCGAAATTTATTAGATCAATTTCAAGATTCGATAAGAAGTAATCATTTTAACGCATTGGATATTTTTAATCGTCTTAAGCCTCATTTACTTTGTTTAGGATTTCATCAAGAAGCCGCAAAATTAACGTATTTGTTAGAACAATTAGATTTTCAAAACGTTTTGCCTATCCTGATACAAATACAAAAATTATTAACAAACGGGAAATAACATGATGACTCAGGAAAATTCTACTCCTTCACGTTTGCTCATTGTCGATGATGATCCTAGTAATATCCGATTATTGGCAAGCATTTTTGAAGATAATTATGAAATTTTATTTGCTACAAGCGGTAAAAAAGCATTGGAAATTGCATTACAAGATCGTCCTGATTTAATTTTACTTGACATTGTGATGCCTGAAATGGATGGTTATAACGTGTGTCAATGTTTAAAAAATGATGTACTTACCGCAGACATTCCCATTATTTTTGTCACTGCCAATTGTGATGTTAAAGAAGAAGTACGCGGCTTAGAAATTGGTGCGGCGGATTATATTAGTAAACCATTTTGTCCTGCGATTGTGAAAATTCGCGTTCATAATCAAATTGAACTCAAACATGCGCGTGAAAAGCTCACACGTCTTGCAGTTACAGATGGTTTAACTGGAATTGCCAACCGACGTTATTTTGATGAACAACTTGCCCATGAATGGCACAGAGCCGATCGAATGAATCATTCTCTTGCCATTGCAATGATTGATGTCGATTGGTTTAAAAAATATAACGATTATTATGGACATCAAACCGGTGATGATTGTTTACGCCAAGTTGCGACGTTATTGGTACGCACTGCTAAAAGAGGCAGTGATTTTGTGGCTCGTTATGGTGGAGAAGAATTTGCGTTGATTTTACCCACAACACATAGCCAAGCTGCATTAACGGTTGCTCAAAATATTTGCATTGCAATGCGTGAATTGGCGTTACCTCATCCAATGTCTGAATTTGGTAGAGTGACATTAAGTGTAGGTGTTGCTGTGGGTATGCCGACAATAAATGAAACGGCTGAAAGTTTAGTCGCCCATGCTGACGAGGCTTTATACAGAGCCAAACATCATGGACGAAATCAAGCGGCGTTATATCAAATCAAAGAATGCTAGTTTTGTTTTAAAGCGGCAAACACCGCCTCGTAATCAGGTTCGTGCGCGAGTTCTGATACCAGTTGCGTGTAAATCACCGTGTCTTTTTCATCAATGACTACAATGGCTCTGGCTGTGAGTCCAGTCAAAGCGCTGTCGATAATTTGTACCCCATAATCATTAGCAAATGTACTACGAAATGTCGATAATGCTTGCACATCATGTAAACCTTCAATTTCACAGAATCGACATTGTGCAAACGGTAAATCAGCTGAAATAACTAACACTACTGTATTTTCAAAATGTGTGGCTTTTTGATTAAATTTTCGTGCTGAAGCCGCGCAAGTTGGGGTATCTAAACTGGGAACAATATTTAAAATTTTTCGTTTACCTGCATAATCAGCAAGCGTCACGTCTTCCAAACCACTATTTGCTAAAGAAAAATTGGGGGCAACACTTCCAACAGCAGGTAACTCGCCACACGTTTGAATCGGATGACCTTGAAAAGTAATCGTTGTCATAAAAACTCCGTAAAAAATCAATTCAACACAAATTTAAGACCAATCACTAACAATAAAGTTGCCAAAATTGGACGTAAAAATCTTTCAGGTAATTTTGCACTCAAATGACTGCCCACCCAAATGCCGGGTAAAGAACCAATCAGCAAACTGCCTAATAATACGAAATCAACATTGCCAAGCATCCAATGCCCAAAACCGGCAACTGCTGTTAATGGAATTGCATGCGCCAAATCCGTACCGACCACTTTAACCGTCAACATTTTTGGATATAAAAACAGTAATACGACCGTGCCTAATACGCCTGCGCCCACTGACGTAAGCGTGACTAAAACGCCCAACACCGCTCCCGTTAAAACCGTTGCGGGAATTTGCCAACGATTGAAACGTCCACGTTGAATTTCGTCAATTTTTTCCTCTTCTTCTAAAGCGATTTCGATTTCATCATCTACTTCAAGCACAATTGCCACATTATTTTTTTCACTGCGCCGAATTAAGATGCTACGAATTAAAATTGAAGCCGCTGTGAGTAATAACGCAATACCTAACGTCAGCGTAATCATTCCAGTCGTTTCTTTACCAACGGCGATTAAATGTTGCAAAACATATAACGTTGCCACAGCAAATGGCAAACTGCCTAGCGATAACCAACGTACAATGCGCCAATCAACAGAACTGTGTTTGGTGTGATGAATCCACACGCCATTGGTTTTCGTTAATGCCGCGAAAAGCAAATCTGTTCCCACAGCCGTTGCCGGTTTGAATCCAAATAAAAAAACTAATAACGGTGTCATCAAAGATCCACCGCCAACACCAGTCAATCCCACTAAAACGCCGACTAATAAGCCAGAAACAACATAACCACCCAACAAATTTAAATCCACAAAAAACCTCAACTAAAACTTTTTAAATCTAACTATTAGAAAGCATCGTAGACAAACAAACTAAAAAAAGAAAATGCTATTTTTAGATTCATATATCTAAAAATAGCATATCATTTTCAAACGGTGATTTGTTTGATGTTTCGCAAGTGTGAAATATCCCAGTTTTTAATCGCCCACGTTAAAATTTCAGACACATTTTCATACTTCAATTCAGGCGGAGGATTTTGTTTCAGCCAATTTAATAATTGCAATAAAACTTGATTTGGTGTCGTTAAATCAACTGCCGTTGCGAGTGTTTGTTTGCTAAGTTTATAACCCTTCGCATCAACTAAAATGGGAACGTGTAAATAATTTGGTATGGGAAGATTTAAAATTTGCTGTAAATAAATTTGTTTAGGCGTTTCATTAAGTAAATCCATACCACGCACGACATGGTTAACCGATTGCCTCGCATCATCGATAACGACGGCAAATTGATAAGCCACAATATTATCTTTACGTTTTAAAATGAAATCACCATGTTGAAGAGCTAAATCATGTGAAATATGACCTTGTAAATTATCATCAAACATAATTTGCTGAGCATCAGTTTTAATGCGTAATGAATGCGCCTCTGCGGTGGAAATGATTTTATTTCGACACGTTTGTGCATAAATATCGGTTAGCTCTTTTCGTGAACATCGACAACGATAAATTTGCTTACGCCTCATTAAATCGTCAAGAACAGCGTGATATTCATCAAGGTGTTGGCTTTGATAATCTACGTCGCCATCCCAATGCAATCCTAATGTCTCAAGCGTTTGTAAAATGTCGGTCGTTGCACCAGCCACATTGCGCGGGGTGTCTAAATCATCAAAACGTAATTTCCATAAACCGTGATGAGTGCGAGCCTCTAAAAAACTCGCTAAAGCGGTATAAACCGAACCTAAATGAAGACGACCGGTAGGCGAAGGCGCGAACCGGCCGATATAAAGCGAAGATTGTTTTGGAACTACCCCATTTGTTTTTCACGAATTTCATCGAGCGTTTTGCAATCAATACATAGCGTAGCAGTCGGTCTTGCTTCTAAACGCCGAATGCCAATTTCAATACCGCACGTTTCGCAATAACCATAATCACCCGAATCAATATCTTTCAACGCATCTTCGATTTTTTTAATTAAACGTCGTTCACGATCTCGTGTGCGTAATTCCAAACTGAATTCAGATTCTTGCGTCGCTCTATCATTGGGGTCAGGAAAATTTGCCGCGTCATCTTGCATGTGCATGACGGTACGATCAACTTCGTGCATCAATTCTTTTTTCCAATTTTTTAAAATCATTGAAAAATGCTGCAATTGCGCGTCATTCATGTATTCTTCACCATCTTTTTCTTGATACGGCTCGAAACTAAATGGAGAAGCGTGGGCTTTGACACTGTCGGTCATCGATTACTCCTAAGGACAAGATTTAAAACCGCGCATTTTTAGCAGAATAGCGTTGGGTTAGCAAGTTAAAACGACGACAAATTTAATTATTATTCAATCACCGACAATCCGCCCATGTAAGGCAGTAACACTTCTGGAATGTGAATACGCCCTTCTGCATCTTGATAATTTTCCATCACCGCAATTAAGGTGCGACCTGCCGCAAGCCCAGAACCATTTAAAGTATGTACCAATTCAGGTTTTCCTGTTTCAGGATTGCGCCAACGCGCTTGTAAACGACGCGCTTGAAAATCTCTAAAATTACTGCACGATGAAATTTCCCGATACGCATTTTGCCCTGGCAACCACACTTCTAAATCATACGTTTTGCTTGAAGAAAAACCGGTATCACCTGCACATAAAAGCATTTTGCGATACGGTAATTTTAATTTTTGCAAAATCATTTCTGCATGCGCCGTTAAGTCTTCATGCGCTTGCACGGAATCTTCGGGCTTAGTAATTTGCACAATTTCGACTTTTTCAAATTGATGTTGGCGAATCATACCGCGCACATCACGACCATATGCACCGGCTTCACTTCTAAAACACGGACTGTGGCAAACGAATTTGAGCGGCAATGTTTTCGCATCCAAAATCACATCACGCACGATATTTGTAACAGGCACTTCGGCGGTTGGAATTAAGTAATAATCCGGATTTTCAGAGGCTTTAAATAAATCCGCTTCAAATTTTGGTAATTGTCCTGTGCCACGCAAACTGTCAGCATTGACCAAATACGGCACATACGTTTCTTGATAACCATTTTCGCCACTGTGCGTGTCGAGCATGAATTGAATTAACGCCCGTTGCAAACGCGCCAATTTGCCATTTAAAACCACAAAACGCGAACCGGTGATTTTCGCGCCTAAATCAACGTGGTCTTTGATTTCAAAATCAAATTTCGGCAAATCGCCCCAGCGGCTGATTTCAACATTATCGTTTTCATCTTTGCCTTCAGGAACAGAAACATCAAGCAAGTTTGGAATGCCTGACAGTAACGCATCAAGTTCAGCTTGAATTTCATTTAATTCCGTTTCAGCAGCTTTTAATTCGTCACCCAAATTGGCAACTTTATCAAGCAACGGTTGAACATCTTCGCCTTTTGCTTTCGCTTGACCGATAGCTTTTGAACTGGAATTTCGTTCACTTTGTAATTCTTGCGTTTTCGTTTGCACATTTTTACGACGCGCTTCTAATTCGCTGTAATTTTCGGGATTAAACGCAAAATTGCGTTTTTTTAATCCAGCAATAACAAAATCTAAATCTGTTCTAAATAAATGAGGGTCTAACATTAAAAAATTACCTGTTAAAAAATAAAAATTAAATCTGTTTGCCGAGCAATATACCCAGCCCAATTGCGCCACTACAAAACAAACCATTTGTGACAAGAAGCCCAAGCATAAAATAATTTCGAGCTTCAAAGGTATGACCGTGTTCAATCAAAAATAGAATTAAATATAATCCTGAAAAGGTTAAATATGCACCGATAATTAGCACTAATAAGGTTGCGCGTTGCTCAACGGGAAGGATTATTTTTTGCAACAACAATGCGACCACAATGCCAATCAATAACGCGCCAATTGCGTTAATAACCATCATGCCGTAAGGAATGGCATTACTTGGCAAATGCAATACGCCGTTGCTATACCAAAACAAGCCGCGTCCGCACACTAAACCCAACCAAACAGCAGTAAGACAACTGCCTACGCTGACGGTGATGTTTAAACCTGCTTTGCCAATTTGTCCTTGTTCGAGTAAATAAAAGGTTTCTAATGAAAACGTTGAAAACGTGGTAAATGCGCCAATAAAACCAACCAAAATTGCCGCGCGATAATCGAGTGCAACAGTCACGCGCTGTAAGACTAACGTTTCAGTAAGTAAACCGATTAAAAACGAACCAACGACATTGACCAATAATGTGCCATAAGGAAAATCACGTCCCAGCCATTGATACAAGCCTGTTGAAACTAAAAATCGCATCACCGCGCCAAATGCGCCGCCAATGGCAATGATGATAAGTTGATTCATGGTGTTAAAAAGGTCTGATGAAATGCTCGCGGTAATAACGCAATTCTTCAATCGATTCAATAATATCGTCGAGTGCTTGATGGTTGGATTCTTTACTGAAACCGTCTTTAATTTCGGGACACCAACGCGCGGCTAATTCTTTAAAGGTCGAAACATCAATGCAACGATAATGGAAAAAGGCTTCCAGCGTTGGCATATAACGCACTAAAAATCGACGATCTTGCCCCACACTATTTCCACAAATTGGTGATAATCCCGCATCAATCCATTGATTTAAAAATTCAACCGTCGCGGTTTCGGCTTGTTGAGTGGAAACGGTTGAATTTCTCACACGCTCAATTAAACCGGATTTGCCGTGATGTTCTTGATTCCAATCATCCATTGCCGCCAAAATTTCATCGGATTGATGAATTGCCAGCACCGGACCTTGCGCGAGAATGTTCAAATTTTTATCTGTAACAATCGTAGCGATTTCAATAATGACATCAATGTCGGGATTTAAGCCCGTCATTTCTAAATCAATCCAAATTAAGTTTTCTGCGTGTTTAGTCATGGGGATTCTCTTAGGTTTGCGACGTGAAAAAGAAACGTAGTAATTTGCTATGATAACATCAACATCGCTAACAGGCATCTGCCCCCTTAGATTAGATTTGTTTTATGCTTGTTCTCTAAACTTTAATTAAAAAAAGAATGGCACAATTTACACATAAAATATAAAAACTTTGGTATATGCAAAGAATGAATTAAATTTAATCTCGTTAGAAACAAAAAAATAACAAAACGTTAAAGGAGCTTGGAAGTTATGCACACTTTTCGCAGTATTAATTATTCATTAGTAACCTTATTAGCAAGCACATTGCTAATTGGTAGTGAAAACGTTTTTTCGTCAGCAGATGAGAATATAAATTTAAATTATATTAGAGGGACTGATAAAAATGACTCGTTAGTTGGAACAGCAAGCAATGACAAAATAGATGGGGTTGCTGGTAACGATTTGTTAAGTGGTTTAGAAGGTGATGACTTTATATACGGAGGGAAAGGTAATGATCGTTTAAATGGTAATGCAGGCAACGACATTATCAATGGCGAAGAAGGGAATGATACCGTTGACGGTGGAGTTGGTGACGATTTAATCAGAGGAAATGATGGCAACGACAGTTTGTCGGGTGGTGATGGTAAAGATGTTTTAAATGGTGATAAAGGAAAAGATAAACTTAATGGTGGTAATGATGACGATACATTAGTCGGTGACAGTGGAGATGACAGTTTAAATGGTGGTGATGGAGATGATTTACTTGACGGTTCAGATGATAACGACACTATTGTAAGTGAAGCCGGTGATGATGCTCTGTATGGTAATTACGGTAATGACAAATTAGATGCAGGAGACGGTAGAGACATTTTGCTTGGTGGAGATGGTAATGACACATTACTTGGCGGAAATGGCGAAGACAATTTAACAGGGGGTTTTGGAAAAGATGTTTTGACAGGAGGTGACGGGCGAGATAATTTCATTTTTACCGATACACGAGACAGTTCAGCAGATAAATCCAATAGAGATGTAATTAAAGATTTTGAACCTGGCAAAGATCATATCGATTTATCTACGTTTTCAAATCCATTATTACAAGGTGATTTTAAAGAGGTATCAGAAACAGATAGAACGGATGCTAATACCGTCACAACGACCTCCGCTTTAGTTGTGAAAACTTCATCGTCTATGCAACTCATTGTAGAAAATCAAAATTTGTCTGGTGGTGGTACGCTCGGCAAAGTATGGTTTGAAAATGGCATTTTATATGTCAGTCTTGATAATAATAATTCGGCTGAGTTTTCAGTTGAAGTTCAGGGTATTAGAGATTTCAAACTTAATGATTTTATTTTCTAATTGATGTGAAAACCAAAGGCTTTTAACAATGAAAAATACAGCATTACATTTATTTTTTGCAACCGGACTTGGTGTAGTAAGTCTGTCATCGCTAGCAGCAGGCGTAACGGGAGTAACTTGTCCTATTGATAGCGCAAAATCGTCGATAAATATTTTTTCGCCAGATATGAATATTGCGCCCTCTGATATAACCGAAAATAATTCAAAACGTTATCTATTCAATGATGCCGTAGGACAATATGGTATTCGATTAACCTTGCCAGTAAATTCGAACGATTGTGGCTTTTACAATAAAACCTCTGACACATTTTGCCCACCTAAAAACGCGATTGGTGCGGGTACTATATCCAGCTTGCTTTTAAGTAGTGGCTATTCGTTTTATCCTTATTTCTATGCCAACGCAGATAAAAATATTGTATTACGCGCCCCAGCTAACGGAGCGACAACAACACCTGGATGTGGTTCAGATCACGTTAGAACAGAAATGATTGAGGGTTATGACGGTCCGGACAGTGATCAGAAAGGAAATTGGAAATACAACACGGGAGGAAAACTTACTGGTGATGTACAAATAAATCAGGTTGTAAAAGGTGAGAAAGTCATTTTTGCACAATTACATGCGGCAGGCGCACCACCATTTGTAGGTGTTTATTATTATCCTGATCCGGACGGTCGTGTTGAAAGAAATAGAATTGGAATAATGGTTTTTGATTCACCCAATTATTATGATGAAAATAATCAATTGGTTACACCAACCGTTAAAAATTACTTCGCAAGAACCAGTGCGTTGAACGTGAATGATAAAACTGGTCAACCCTTTTTCCATTATGAATTAAGTTATGGACCTAAATTTGGCAATACTATTGATTTGAAAATAAACGGTATTTCTATTTCTCAAACAGCCATAGAATTCAACGAAATATGGAAGGATGTCTTTGTTCGCTTTTCACTCGGAGCATATCAAACAACAGACAACCAAAACCTTGATTCTATTAAATATGCGGATCAAGCAACAATTTACACGCAAGTAACGTATAAAAATTTCAAAATTGAACACGGCTCTTCATTGTAAATTGTCTTTTCAAACCGAATAATTAAGAAATTCCAATGCTAGTTCCATCATAGATATGGAACTAGCAATAATTTGAATCAAATCAAATTATCAAGCATCATCATGACAATAAACCCGCCCATTAACGCAAACGTGGCATGACGTGAACGACCTTTTGAATGCGTTTCAGGAATAATTTCTTCGCTAATAACAAATAACATAGCACCTGCGGCGAATCCCATTGCAATCGGCAAAATCGGTTCAAATACTGTCACCATCGTAATGCCTAATAATCCACCCACTGGTTCAACCAAGCCCGTCAATGTCGCAATCCCGACCGCTTTCCATTTGTTATAACCTAAACCAACCAAGGGTAATGCGACGGCTAAACCTTCAGGAATATTTTGCAATGCAATTGCACTCGATAGCACTAAGCCATTTTTTAAATCGTCCGAGCCAAAACTTACGCCAACCGACATACCTTCTGGAAAATTGTGAATCGTAATTGCAATAATAAATAGCCAAATTTTTTTCAACGAATTAAGTTGTACATCTGACAGCGAATCGAAATGAACGTGTGGCAATTGTCTATCTGCATAATGTAGAAAAAATGCCCCAATCATCATGCCCGCAGAAACAATATAAATGCCTTTGCCTGCCCACATCGCGTCGCCATACGCAAGACCTGGAACGAGCAGTGAAAATGCCGTTGCCGCAAGCATCACACCTGCCGCACCACCAAGCAAACTGTTAAACAAATCATTGGAAATATGTTTAAGCCATACTGCTGGTAATGCACCAATGCCGGTCGCTAATCCCGCCAAAATACTGGCTAAAAAACCAATAACGACAATCGAACCAAATAACAAATAGAGCGTGCCAAACATGACCACTTGGCTAATTAAAAATAT
>DALYHZ010000014.1:0-19694 GCA_031970635.1 Methylococcaceae bacterium
AAAAATTCTGCTCACCAAATGGAACTGCTCAATTCGATGACAGAAAGTATTTTTTCATTTGCAAAGCTGGGGAGTCGGACGATGACGGTAGTTGCAAGCCCCATTTTAAATGAACATGGACAACGTTTAGGCACGGTTGCCGAATGGTATGATTACACAACAGAAGCAATTGTTGAACAAGAAGTTGCAGAAATTGTGAGTGCGGCAAGTCATGGAGATTTTTCACAACGTTTTAATTTAGAAGGTAAAGAAGATTTTTTACTTGAGTTAACAAGTGGTTTAAATCAATTGCTTGAAACATGCGAAACGGGTTTGCGTGATATTGCACATGTGTTAGCGGCTATTTCGCGCGGTGATTTGACCGAAACCATCACCAATCATTACGAAGGCACATTTGGTGAACTTAAAAATGATACCAATGCTACCGTCGAAAAACTCAAAACCATGATTATGCAAATCAAAAATGCGACGGATAACATTTATAGCGGCGCAAAAGAAATTTCGTCAGGGAACAATGATTTATCACGTCGCACAGAAATGCAAGCGGCGCGTTTACAAGAAACCACAGCCAGTATGGCGCAATTAACGCAAGCTGTACAAAACAACGTAAATAATGCCCAACAGGCAGATGAATTAGTTGCCAATGCGGTCAATATAGCAATGCAAGGCGGTGAAGTTGTTGAAAACGTCGTCAAAACCATGAGCGACATTAACGAATCATCCAACGAAATTGCAAAAATCATCAAAGTCATTGATGAGATAGCGTTCCAAACGAACATTCTTGCTTTAAATGCCGCTGTAGAAGCTGCTCGTGCGGGTGAACAAGGTAAAGGTTTTGCGGTGGTGGCTATTGAAGTGCGTAATTTAGCACAACGTTCTGCGATAGCCGCAGATGAGATTAAAAAATTGATTGCCAATTCCGTATCGAAAGTAAATGGTGGCAGTCAATTAGTCGCACAAGCAGGGGAGACAATGAATAACGTTATCGATGCTATTCAAGGTGTCACGCAAATTATGAGCGACATTAACAACGCGTCAGCAGCGCAAAATGCAGACATCATTCAAGTCAATCAGGCCATTAACCAAATGGATGATGCGACACAACAAAATGCGGCTTTAGTTGAAGAATCTGCCGCTGCGGCAGAATCACTAGAACAACAAACTCAAATGCTTGTAACCAGTATTGCCAGCTTTAGAATCAATAATTTAAATTCATAATGTTCTTTGAATTTAGAAAGTTTCAATATTTAACAAAATCACTTCGATTTCTTCGGTAATTTCTTCTTGGCGAAAGATTTGGGATTTACGATGAAGTTTTTGCGTTTGCTCGTCAAGGTGTTGTACTGCGCCTTCTAAATGTTGCAGTCGTAGACGATTTTCAGATAGCGATGATAGGTAAATGACCTCATATAAGACGGCAACTAAATACTGCTCAAGTATTTTTGAAAAAAAGAGGTCTGGCGATAAATTTAAAAATGGCGTAGCTTCTTTCGTGTTTACCGGTAATGACAACGGTAAAATTTGCCGCTGCTTTACTTCATTGCTGGTAAGATCATGGTAAACCGCAATCAATTTTCCATCGTAAGCAAATGTTTTGATTTGTATCATAAGTTGCTCAAGTAAAGGCAAGACTTCTTCCACAACGTTGATACCATTTAAACTGGCAATTACGTTGTAATTGTCATTTTCAACACTGGCAATTAACCGATTTCCGACAGCAATAATTCCACCACAAGGTTGATTTTTAAGACTATCAAGTAAGTGTTCATTAAAATCGCCACAAAAACCACGTTCTGAACCAAATATCAAATAAACAGGTTCATGATTTGAATCCATTATAAAGTGAGGATAAGCGGCAAAAAATACGGCACTGCTTTCTTCGATATGTGTGACGACTTGCGTTTGAAATGATTGTAATTGCGTGAATTTATGCACAGCCATCAAGGCTAAATTTTTCATCGCATTAAGAATACTTCGGATTTCTTCAAGCTGATGGATATGTAATTGCAATTCGTTACTTTTACTCATGGGATTAACCAATGCGAGATGGCTAGTTCCCATTGTTTAAGTGGACTGTCTAAGGTTAATGATGTGTTTAAAACTCCTTGCATTAGACGCTCTATGGCTGTATCGAGTTCAGATAATTCAACAGAATTTAACAAATTATGATTAAAGGCAATTAACCAAGCGACGTGAAATAAATTCGGTAATGGCATCAAACGATCTTGTTTCAATAATTCGCGTAATAATTGCCCTCGTTTAATACGTTCTTCCATCGATGTTTCTAAACGCTGTCCAAAGCGCGTGAACGTTTCTAATTCTAAAAATTGCAAATACTCCAATTTCATTTGCCCTGCTTGATTTCGAATTGCGGGATGTTGCGCTTTACCACCAATGCGCGAGACAGATTTTGCAATATCGATAGCTGGACGAAAACCTGAGGCAAATAACGTGCTGTCTAAATAAATTTGCCCGTCGGTAATGGAAATTAAATTTGTTGGAATATAGGCGGCAATTTCACCTTGTTGTGTTTCTACAATCGGTAATGCGGTCATCGTGCCACCACCGTTTTCAGCGTTATAACGGGTCGAACGCTCAAGCAAGCGTGAATGGATAAAGAAAATATCACCCGGATAGGCTTCTCGACCGGGAGGACGACGTAATAATAATGATAACTCCCGATAAGTGCGTGCGTGTGTAGAAAGATCGTCGTAGATGATAAGAGTGTCATGCCCTTTTTCCATCCAATATTCTGCTAAGGCACAGCCTGCAAAAGGGGCAATATATTGTAAGCCAGAAAGTGCGTTAGCTTCGGCAACAACGCAAACCGTATAATTTAACGCACCATGTTGTTTGAGTATTTCGATTGTATTCACGACCGCTGAACGTTTTTGTCCAATTAACACATAAATACAAATCACATTTTTATTTTTTTGATTGATAACGGTATCAAGGGCAATGGAACTGCGTCCTAATCCTTCATCCCCAATAATGAGTTGGCGTTGTCCTTTTCCAATTGGAATAAGTGTGTCGATAATTTTAATGCCGGTATAAAGCGGTTCGTTGACAAAATCACGGGCAATAATTTCAGGCGAAGGTTTTTCTAAATTTTCACGCCCCGATGCTTCAGGTACGCTGTGACCATCCAATGGCATACCCAACGGGTCAACGACGCGACCTAGAAATGCTTCACCAACAGGAATACTAAGCGGATGTCTTGCATGTCGAACTTTTGTTCCCGCTTTAAGTGCGTCGGTTTCGTAAAGTAAAATCGCACCAATCCGGTCACGGTTTAAATCAAACACCATTCCTAAACTGCCGTCAGCAAAAACAAGCACTTCATCAATAGTGGCGGAAAATAAACCTTGAATCCATGCAATGCCATCGCCAACGGATGCGACTATGCCGTGTTCTTCAACCTTTAAGGTCGGTTGATAACGCGCCAACCAATCGTTTTGCTTGTTTAATAAATTAAAAGCATTATCTAAAGTCATAGGCTAATTCGGCAAAGCCGCTCAATTCGTGTTTCAAATTAGCCTGTAATACCCACGCGCCAATATCAATGCGTAATCCAGCAATTAACATTGCATCTTGTTGGTAATCAAACATAACGGGAATGACAATTAAAGAAGAAAAACACTGCTCAAGTTTTTCTTTTAGCTGAGAATCTATTGAATATACGCTGGTAATTTTAATGCTGACATTGGGTTTATTTTTTAAATATTGCAAACAAGCACTTAACGATTCGGGAAACGTTTTTAATTGTTCGAGTAAAAGTTGAGCAAGTTTTGCTTCTAATTCGGGGCTGGCGGTTTGCGTTAAAAAAACGCTGGCAAATTTCGCCGCATTTTTTATTGCTTGTTGTTGAGCATGTTGTTGAAATTCTTGTTGTTGACGGTTGAGATTAACTTGGTGTTTTTGGCGTTCTTGCTCTAATTCATGTTGTAATTTTTCAAGTTGTACATCGCGTTCTATATCGATTTCTTGATTTAACGTTGCGAGGGCGACTTGTTTTTCTTGTTCCCAAATGCGTTGCCGATTTTCATAAAGTTTGAGTTGTTCTTCTGATTGGCGTTGCGCGTTTTGTGCTTTTTCGAGTGTTTGCTCAATATATTGTTTACGTTTAGCAATCGTGGCAAGTAATGGTTTATAAAATAATCGCTGTAAAATCCAAACTAAAACCAGAAAGTTGAGAATTTCTAAAATAAACGTCGAAATATTAAATTCCATAGTCGTACACTATTTAACAAGATATTCGAGTAACGGATTTTTAAACAACACAATCAAAATAATAACCAGACAGTAAATTGCCAATGATTCAATCATCGCCAGACCAATAAATAACGTTCGCATAATGGATTGTTCTGATTCAGGTTGCCTTGCTAAAGCTTCTAACGCACTGCTTATAGCTTTACCCATTGACATTGCCGGTATCATAATTGCAATGGCAATACCGATAATCGCGGCAAGACTCGATAATAGAACAATAAGAGACATATCGGACATAAAACTACTCCTGTGCATGAGGTTGTTGAGATTGAATTGCGCTTGCTAAATAAATCAATGATAGCATTCCAAAAATGTAAGCCTGCACCAGTGCTTCGATAATATGAAGCATTAAAATGGGAATTGGTGCAAGAAATCCTGCGACAAATAAAACCAGCATTGCCGCTGTTTCCAAACTCATGATGTTACCAAACAAACGAATGGCTAACGCAACGGTGCGGGTGAATTCACTGATAAGGTGAAATGGTAATAAAATCGGACTCGGTGTTAAATAATGATGCAGGTAATTTTTAAAGCCTTGCGTTTTAATACCATACCAATGCACGGATAAAAATACGGTAATGGCGAGTGCGAATGTGACGGATAAATCACGCGTTGGCGAATGTAAACTCGGAATTAAACTGACCAAATTAGCCACCGCAAGGAAAATCCATAACGTTCCTACAAATGGCAAAATGGTTCTTGAATGTTCAGGTGTAACAGCAGAAATGGCGTTATCAATCATCGTGACAACGCTTTCCATAACAATTTGTAGCGATTCAGGAAATAGTTTGAGATGACGAGTGGAAAAGTGTGCAATTACGGCTAATGCAAGCATGATTACCCATGTCATGATGACCGAACTGCTAAGTTGCACAATACCTAAATTAAAAATAAATTCATGTTCCATGAGTTAGACTCAATCTTTGATAAGAGAATAAACATTGAACGCGCCAAATACCACGCCTGCAAATAATAAACTCAATGTCCAACGTGACGAATAACCTTCGACTAAACTATCAAGCCAATAACCTAAATAAACACCAGCGACAATTGGCAAAACCATGACAAGTCCAAGCGTACCGATATACATTGTGTGTAGCAATAACGTCGGACGTTCTTTTTCTGCTTTTTTAATCCGTCTAATTTGTTGCTCGATATGGTCTTTTAATTTTAATGGATTCATTATTCCCACCGCATATCATGTTTTAAACTTCTAATTTTTTTGAGCATTGCAAGTTCCATGCGTTGCAAACTTTCTCGAATAGTTCGCATATTTTTCTGCTCCGTTTCAGCTTGCAGTGCAAGCAAATGTGTGAGCTGATTAAAATCCGTATCAATCAAAAAATAGTGTGTACTAATAATAAGCTGATTTGTTCTAAATGAAAGCAAACCGCTAGGCAGTGCTACATAACGCCATTTTTCTTCATTTTCAACACGAAAACGTGATAATCCAAATGCTAACACGGTCATAAAAGGTTCGTGATTTGCCTGAATGCCAAATGATCCCGTCGCATCGATACCCACAAATGAAGTCACATCGCTAAATTTTTGGGTTTGATTACTTGATAGCAAATGCAATTCAAAGTTCATCATAACTCCGACATGCTGCCACGCATATAACATTGTTGTTCTGTTAAATGGTCATAATCACCGGCAATAAAGGCTTCACAATCAGTGAGCGTTTGTTCAAGTGGCACGGAAACACCTGTTTGTTTAGTGTGTTGAGCGAGAACAGAAAACGGTTGTGTGAGATAACGTTGCAGTTTTCGCGCTCGCATAACAATTTTTTTATCAACTTCTGAGAGTTCATTCATGCCAAGCATGGCAATAATATCTTCCAATTCCCGATAACGCGCTAAATGTTCACGTACCGTTTGCGCCACATTGTAATGACGTGCGCCTAAAATGTGTTTGTCCATCAATTTACTGCTTGAACGAAGTGGGTCGACGGCAGGATAAATGCCTTTGCTGGCTTGGTCACGAGACAAAATAACCGTAGTATCTAAATGACTTAAAATTGCGCTTACAGCAGGGTCCGTCATATCGTCAGCAGGCACATAAACGGCTTGTACAGAAGTAATTGCGCCATCACGGGTGGATAAAATACGGTCTTCAAGTTCGGCAACTTCAGTAATAAGCGTTGGCTGATAACCAACCGTAGCAGGCATTCTGCCCAACAAACTGGAAATTTCACTACCTGCTTGCACAAAACGAAATACATTATCCATTACAAATAAAACTTCTTTATGCAATGTATCACGAAAATATTCAGCATAAGTGAGCGCGGATAATCCAATACGAAAACGCACCCCTGGTGATTCATCCATTTGTCCAAAGACCATCAACGTGTCTGCCATCACATCCGCGTCTTGCATTTCACACCAAAGCTCATGCGCTTCACGAATACGCTCGCCAACACCTGCAAAAACAGAAACCCCTTTATGAATTGCAGAAACGGCGTGGATAAATTCCATCACTAAAACCGTTTTACCAACGCCTGCGCCACCAAATAATCCGGTTTTACCGCCTTTAATAAACGGACATAATAAATCGATGACTTTAATGCCTGTCGGTAAAATACCGCTAATTCCCGTGGCTTCGGATAACGGTTGCGGTTTGCTGTGAATATTGCGAAATTCGGTCGTATCTAACGCTGGCAAACCATCAAGTGGTTCGCCAAATATATTAAGTAAACGACCTAAACATGCTTTTGAAACAGGAACACGAAGCGGCGCACCGGTATCGTAAATAGGTAATCCTCGACTTAAACCTGCTGTGCCATGCAGAGTAATGGCTCTTACATGATGTTCGTCTAAATGTTGATGAACTTCAAAAAAACAAATTGAATGGTCAAAGTGCGTATAAAGTGCTTGACGTAACGGCGGTACCTCATCACATTCGATAATAATAACTGGACCATGTATCTCAGTAATTGAACCAATAAAATGTTGCGTTTTTAGGTTCTCAGAATTCTTCACAAAGTCACCTTATACATTTTGGTTAATTTTTTTATTTTAAGTTACTGCCGCTTAGTTTATCGAACATTTTTTAAAGTCAGTCCATTGGTAATATTAAAAAGTCTGTCCATTCTCTTTCACCAACGGCTTGTTCAGGTGTTGGCAATAACGTGTCGTGCCAGCCACCACCCAAGGCTTTGACGAGTAAAACCGACGCGGCGAGTTGTTCACCACGCAACAAGACAGCCGTTTGCTGATTTGACAACATCGCAGTCTGCGCCGTCATCACGTTTAAAAAACTAATTGTACCGGCTTGATATTGATTGATAGTCAGTGATAACGCCTGATTTGCAGAAGTTACAGCTTTGTCTTGCACATCTATTTCTTGTTCTAAAATGCGTAATGAAGCCAAATTGTCTTCCACTTCCTGAAAACCCGTCAAAACCGTTTGCCGATACGCCGCCACACTGGTATCAAAAGCGTCCATGGCTTGTTTATACTGGGCGTTTTTTGTACCGCCATCAAACAATGTCATTGCCGCACCCGCAGGACCTAATGCCCAATAACGCCGCGCCATTGTAAACATGGTGCTAATGTCGGTAGATTGAAAACCATTGTTTGCCGCTAAATTTAAGGTCGGAAAATAAGCGGCTTTTGCGACCCCGATTTGCGCATTTGCTGCCGCAATTTTGCGTTCAGCAGCGGCAATATCAGGGCGACGTTCTAACAATTCTGAGGGCAAACTTACCGGAATTGCGGGCGGTTTTACATCTAAACTGGTCGGAGCTAACGACAATTCTGCCGGCGTTTTACCGATTAAAACAGCAATCGCATGTTCTAGTTTTGCGCGTGCAATACCGAGATTGATAGCTTGAGCGCGAATGGATTCAACTTGTGTTTGCGCTTGCATCACATCGCTTTTGGCAACCATGCCAACCGCGTAACGATTTTTAATAATGTCTAACGTTTTGCTATAAGCGAGCGTTGTTTCATCGAGCAACGTTTTTTGTGCATCCAGCACTTTAATTTGGAAATAATTTTGCGCCAACATCGCTTGCGTAGAAAGTTGCAGCGCGTGTAATGTCGCGGCACTGGCTTGCGCGTTGCCGGTATTGGCTTCAACTTGTCGAGCAATACGCCCCCATAAATCCGGTTCCCATGCCACGCTCGCCGCACTACCAAATAAATTTCGCACACCGGCTACCGCAACGCTCTGACCCGTTGCCGCTTGAAAACGGCTGGTTGTTCCAGTCATCGTCAAAATCGGTAAAAAAGACGATTGCGCTGCTTGCACTAAATGTTGCGCTTGGCTGTATTGCGCTTGCGCTTGAATAATCGACTGATTTGCTGTGGCGACTTGTTCTTCTAAAGTATTCAGACGCGAGTCATTAAAAATTTCCCACCATTTACTTGGTAACACTGCGTCTTGCGGTTGTGCTTGTTTCCAACCTTTTAATTCTTTGAATTCAGGCGAAATAATGGCTTGCGGTTTGACATAATAAGGTCCTACCATGCAAGCGGTTAATGACATGGTAAGTAACGAGACAATTAAACTTTTTTTTATGGCAATGGTCATGCAAGTCTCAAGCGGTACGGTTAAAAAATTGGCGATGAAACCACAAACGAAAACGATCAAGGTAAAGATAAACCACAGGTGTTGTGTAGAGCGTGAGCATTTGACTAAAAATTAAACCGCCGACAATTGAAATCCCTAACGGATGACGTAATTCTGCGCCATAACCTGTTGCGAAGGCTAGCGGCAACGCGCCTAATAATGCGGCTAATGTGGTCATTAAAATCGGTCTAAACCGTAACACGCAAGCGTTAAAAATGGCTTCATCTGGCGGTAAATTTTGTTTACGCTCTGCGTCAAGTGCGAAGTCAATCATCATAATGGCATTTTTCTTCACGATACCAATTAACAAAATGATGCCAATAATGCCAATAATGTCTAATTCGCCACCGGTAAGAATGAGTGCGAGTAATGCACCTACACCAGCCGATGGCAATGTCGATAAAATCGTCAGCGGATGAATATAACTTTCATATAAAACGCCTAACACAATGTAAATGCTGACTAATGCCCCTAAAATTAGCCATGGTTGATTTTTCAACGATTCACGAAAGGCTTTTGCAGAGCCTTGAAAACGACTGTGAATGGCACTGGGCATGCCTATTTCATTCATGGTTTTTTCAATCAATTGCGTCGCGGTTGAAAGTGATGTGCCTTCTTTAAGATTAAACGAAATCGTAGCCGCCGCGAATTGACCTTGATGATTAACCGTTAAAGGCGTATTTGTCGGCTTAAAATCCGCTATGTTTGATAATGGCACTTGATGCAAGGCATTTCCTTTACTGTCTGGCACAGTGATATAAAGTTGTTTTAAGGTTTCGGGACTTTGCCAATATTCAGGCATAAGTTCCATGACCACGCGATATTGGTTAAGCGAATTATAAATAATAGAAACTTGCCGCTGTCCAAATGCATTATTAAGTGTGTTATCAATCATAGCTTGCGTAATGCCATATCGCGCCGCCATTTCTCGATTTACAACCAGCGTAATTTGTTGACCTTTGTCTTGCTGATTTGTGTTGACATCTTTTAATTCAGGTAATTTTGACAGTGCGCTAACTACTTTGGGTGTCCATTCACGCAATAAATCTAAATCGTCGGCTTGCAAACTAAAATCATACATCGCTGACGAAAGTCGTCCGCCAATGCGAAGTTCTTGAGCGGGTTGGAAAAAAATTTTTGCCCCCACAACGCGACTTAAACTTTCACGCAACCGCGTTATAACTTGTTCAATCGGATCGCGGGCATCATGCTGTTTTAAGACGACATAAATAAACGCATTATTTGCATCATTTCCGGCAAATCCAGCCACCACATTTACAGCCGGATCTTGTTGAATTAAGGCGGAGTAATCAAAAAGTTTTTTTTGTAATGACCAAAAGGAAGTGCTTTGGTCGGCTTGAACACCACCTTGTAATCGTCCACCATCTTGCGTGGGGAAAAAACCTTTATCGATTGCACCATACAAATAAAAATTTAAGCCTATCGTTCCCAACAAAATTAACATCATAATGCGGCTATGACGGATTGCCCAACGTAGTGAATGTTCATAGCCTGTTTCAATTCGATTGAAAAGATGACCGATGCTTAAATAAAAACGTCCATGATTTGAATTTTCTTTATGTAACCATCTTGCACATAACATTGGCGCAACGGTTAATGAAATGAGCAGTGAAACTAATACCGCCGCTGATAAAGTCACTGCAAATTCTCGAAATAAGCGTCCGATTACACCGCCCATTAACAAAATGGGAAGAAATACCGCGACTAGCGATACACTCATGGCAAGGACAGTAAAACTAACTTCTTTCGTTGCCAATAAGGCGGCTTTAAACGGTGATATGCCTTTTTCAATATGACGGCTGGTGTTTTCTAACACCACAATCGTGTCATCGACTACAAATCCCGTGGCAATGGTTAATGCCATGACGGATAAATTATTTAAACTGTAATGAAAAAAATACATGACCGTACATGCCCCAATCAGCGATACGGGAACCGTGATAATGGGAATAAGTACCGAGCGAAAATTTCGCAAAAATAACAGCACGACCAAAATGACCAGCACAATCGAAATGAGCAAACTGCGTTCACCTTCATCAATTGAGGAACGAATTGAAAGCGACCGATCTACCACTATTGATAAATTAACGTTGCTGTTTATCAGCGCATTTAATTCTGGTAATAACGTTTTGATTTTATCAACGGTTTCTAATACGTTTGCTTGCGGTTGTTTTCGGATAATCAGTACAACAGAGGGTTTGCCATTTTTTAATCCGGTGCTATAGAAATCTTCAACCGAATCTTCAACGTTACCTAAATCCGAAAGTCTAATTGCCGCACCGTTGCGATAACTGACAATTAACGGTGAATAATCGATGGCGGTTTGCGCTTGGTCATTGGCTTGGATTTGCCAGCGTTGCTGATTATTTTCAATCACACCTTTAGGACGATTAACATTGGTTTGCGTAATCGCATTTCGCACCTCTTCAAGACTGATACCGTATTTGTGAAGGGCATTTGAATCGAGTTCTACGCGAACGGCAGGCGAGGTTGCTCCACCAATCATAATTTGTCCAACGCCTGAAATTTGTGAAATTTTTTGAGTTAAAAGTGTTGAGGCAATTTCGTAGAGTTGACCACGGCTAACGTTTTCAGAAGATAACGCCAAAACCATAATGGGCGTATCAGAAGGGTTATCCTGTTTATAGTTAGGACGATTTGGCATATTACTGGGTAATAAACTGGTTGCCGCATTGATGGCCGCTTGCACGTCACGCGAAGCACCATTTATGTCACGTTCTAAGTCGAATTGTAAGGTAATGCGAGTTAAACCTGCATTGCTACTCGATGTCATTTCAGTAATGCCGGCAATGCGACCTAATGCACGTTCTAAAGGCGTTGCTACCGTCGCCGCCATCGTTTCAGCACTTGCACCCGCTAAGTGGGCTTGCACGGTAATTGTTGGAAAATCAATTTGCGGCAAGGACGCCACAGGCAAATTTAAAAATGCCAAAATGCCACTTAAAGCAATGGCTAACGTTAATAAACTGGTGGCGACAGGGCGATAAATAAACAGTGCTGATAAATTCATGCGTTATTTGCCGTCAAACAATTCGGGCGGATTTAGATTTAATTTATGGCTTATTTTTTTTGCGAAATTATCCATCCATAAATAAATCACAGGTGTGGTGTAAAGCGTTAATAATTGACTGAGTAATAAACCACCCACCATCGTGATGCCTAATGGATGGCGTAATTCTGAACCCACACCACTTCCCAACATGAGCGGTAATGCACCTAATAATGCCGCCAATGTGGTCATTAAAATCGGGCGAAAACGTAATAAACAGGCTTGAAAAATGGCTTCTTTTGGCAACATGCCTTTTTTTCGTTCGGCTTCAAGCGCGAAATCAATCATCATAATGGCGTTTTTCTTAACAATACCGATTAACAAAATAATGCCGATGATGCCGATGATACCTAAATCATGTTTTGAAATGAGTAACGCCAGTAATGCACCAACACCTGCCGAAGGTAATGTCGAAAGAATCGTTATCGGATGAATATAACTTTCATACAAAACGCCTAACACAATATAAACCGTCACAATTGCCGCTAAAATCAACCACAACGTATTTCCCAATGAGGCTTTGAAAGCTAACGCCGCGCCTTGATAATTGGTGCGAATACTGAGCGGTAAATCAATGCGTTCTTTAACGCGCTCAATTGCTGCTACGGCATCACCTAATGACATATTCGTCGCTAAATTAAATGATAACGTGGCTACTGGAAATTGATCGAGATGATTGATAGAAAGCGGAGTAGGGCGTTCGGATAATTTAGCAATATTTGCTAATGGCACTTGTGTACCGTGACTTGATGGAATCCGTAAATCATTGAGCGATTCGGGTCGAATTTGTGCTGCTGGGTCAACTTCGAGTACAACACGATATTGATTGGATTGTGTGAAAACAGTCGAAACTAAACGTTGCCCATACGCACTGTAAAGTGTGTTATCAATCGCCGCAGTTGTTACGCCAAGCCGACTTGCGGTACTGCGGTCGATATTGACATAAACTTGTTGCCCTTTGTCTTGCACATCGCTAGTCACTTCACTTAATTCGGGTTGATTAGAAAGTTCTTCAACCAGTTTATGTGTCCAGCGATTTAATTCTGCAACATCTGGGGATTCTAACGTGAATTGGTATTGCGTTCGGCTAACGCTGGTTTCCATCGTTAAATCTTGTACCGGTTGCAAATAAAGTTTTACACCAGTGAATTTTGCTAATTCAGGTTTAAGTCTTTTAATAACCTCGCTAACAGTGACGTTTCGTTCAGATTGCGGTTTTAAATTGATAAGAAAACGTCCTGCATTCGGTGTGCTGTTAATACCATCCACGCCAATAAATGACGATAAACTTTCAACGGCAGAATCATTCAAAATTTCTTTAGCCAGTTTTTGTTGATAATCGCTCATCGCGTTAAAAGAGACATTTTGTGACGCTTCGGAAAAACCTTGGATAAGTCCCGTATCTTGCGTGGGGAAAAAACCTTTTGGAATAAAAAGATATAACGCAACCGTTAATCCTACGGTTGCCAAAAAAATTAACATCGTGAAAACTTGATGGCGTAAAACCCATTCAAGCGTTCGTCCATAACTTGAAATTACGCTATTAAACCAATCTTTTTTAGGTTCAACCGAATTATGCAGACGTAATAATTTTGCACACATCATCGGCGTGAGCGTCAACGAAACGATAGCCGAAATTAAAATGGCGACAGCCAACGTAATTGCAAATTCGCGAAACAATCGCCCAACCACATCACTCATAAACAGCAAGGGAATCAATACCGCAATCAATGAAAATGTGAGTGAAATAATGGTAAAACCAATTTGCGCCGAACCTTTTAATGCAGCTTGTAAAGGCGATTCGCCTTTTTCGATATAACGTGAAATGTTTTCAATCACGACAATTGCATCATCTACCACAAAGCCTGTTGCAATCGTCAATGCCATTAGCGTTAGATTATTTATACTAAAATCGAGTGCGTACATAGCGGCAAACGTGCCGATTAGTGACAACGGTACGGCGACGGCGGGAATAATCGTGGCTGGAATGTTTCGCAAAAAGAGAAAAATCACCATCACCACAAGTGCCACCGAAAGCAATAATTCAAATTGCACATCATGCACTGACGCACGAATCGTGACGGTTCTATCAGTCAGCGGTAATACTTCGATACTGAGCGGCAACGCGGCTTGTAATGTTGGCAGTAATTCTTTGATGCGATTAACCACTTCAATCACATTTGCACTCAATGGCCGCTTGCTCACGATGGGTAAAATGGATATTGATAATGACGGCGGATTTTTCATTTGCCCACGCCGCAAGTCGTTTATTTTCCACATCATCGATAACGTTGGCGACTTCGGATAATTTTACAGGCGCACCGTTGCGATATGTCACGACCAAATCACGATATTCAGCCGCTGATCGTAATTGATCATTACTGTCGATGGTTGCAGAACGTAATGCGCCATTAAACATGCCTTTGGGTTGATTAACATTTGCGGTCGCAATGGCAGTTCGTACATCTTCTAAACTTAATCCATAAGCGGCTAATACTTTGTGATTGGCTTGAATTCGCACAGCAGGACGTTGTCCACCGCTAATGTTTACCATGCCAACGCCCGACAATTGCGCGATTTTTTGAGCAATTCGTGTATCGACTAAATCTTCAACCTTAAATAACGGTAAGGTTTTCGAGCTAACCGCTAACGTCATAATCGGCGTATCAGCGGGATTTACTTTGCTATAAATCGGAGCTTGCGGTAAATCACTAGGCAAAAAATTCATTGCCGCGTTGATGGCCGCTTGCACGTTTTGTTCTGCAACATCTAAATCTAAATTTAAATTGAACTGCAACGTAATGACTGACGCGCCACCAGAGCTGGTCGAAGACATTTGCGCTAAACCGGGCATTTGTCCAAATTGGCGTTCTAAGGGCGCGGTAATGACGGATGTCATCACCTCAGGACTTGCACCTGAATATAACGTCACGACTTGAATCGTTGGATAATCCACTTGCGGCAAGGCTGAAACGGGCAAGAGTCGATACGCAAAAATACCAATGAACAATAACGCTATCATGAGTAGCGACGTGGCTACCGGTCGTAAAATAAAAAGTTGCGACGGATTAAAACTATTAGCGTTCATTCGTGTTTTGGTGATTTTTCGGCTGATTTTGCAACGGGTTGCCCATCTTTTTTGGCAATTTCAACTTGGCTACCTTCATGTAAACGATCAAGCCCTTCTAATACAACAATTTCATTTGGTGCAAGATTGTGGGTAATGGCAACTTTATCGCCTTCCTTTGCACCTAATGTGATGCGGCGAATTTGCACCGTTTTTTCCGGTGTTACCACATAAACAAACGCGCCTTGCATATCATTTTGAATCGTGGCACTCGATACTTGCGTTACATCTTTAAGTGTCTCTAAGTGCATTTTGATATTGACAAATTGGTTGGCAAATAAAGTGGCGTCGTGATTATCGAATTGGGCTTTGAGTTTTAATGTGCCTGTTGTTAGGTCAATTTGGTTATCGATGGCGAGTAATTTACCTTCCGCCAGTTTTATTTTTTCTGTGCGGTCGTAGGCGATAACACGGATGGATTCGTTATTGCGTTTGTGCTTGACTAACGTTTGGATAGTGTCTTCTGGCAAAGTAAAAACCACGTTGATTGGTTGCAATTGCGTAATGACGACTAAGCCGTTGGTGTCATTGGCATGAACAATATTGCCTTGGTCAATTTGCCGTAATCCGATTTGCCCTGAAATCGGGGCGGTTAAATGCGCGTAAGTCAGTTGCAATTTTGCGTTATTTACTTGCGCTTTATCCATTTCAACAATGCCACGATATTGTTTGACTTGCGATTCTTGCGTAGTGGTTTGTTGTGCGGCAATCGAATCTTGCGCGAGTAAGGTTTTATAACGTTCGTAATCGATTTCGGCATTTTTCAACAAGGCTTCGTCACGCAGTAATTGTCCTTCCGCTTGTTGTAATTGAATTTGAAACGGACGCGGGTCAACTTCAGCAAGTAAGTCGCCTTCTTTTACCGTTTGACCTTCATCAAATGCCACACGTACTAATTCACCGTCAACCCGCGTTCGAACAGTTACAACTCGCAACGCAGTCACTGTTCCTAAGCCATTTAAATAAACAGGAAAATCTGCTTTAGTTGCGGTTTCAACCGAAACAACGGCAGGCGCGTCTTTCTCATCGTGTTTGTGTTTAAATTCATTTTGCGTTGTTGTTGAAATATTTTCCGAATGCTGAAAATAAAAACTTATCCCAATAATTGCCAATATAACTAGCGTGATTAGAAAAGTGAAAGTACGAGGTTTAGCTGATTTGTGGTCATTGTTTTTATTCATAAACTAATAAGAAAAGCGATTACCCAGACAACGGTTGAATAGAATGATTTTATGATTTTGACAATTCTACCGAACTTTATGCAATAAAAACGAAAAGAAAACCCGAAAAGAATGCTGTAAAACCCAAAGTTCAATACACGATTGAATGGTTACATAATGATTTTGCAGACTTGTTAAATTAAAAAAAGCTCAACCATTGCGAAATTGATTGAGCTTTTTCATGTGATGAAATGATTATTGTCTATGTCTAAAACGGACTGACAAATAGGCAAATTTTTTTTAATTTTCTCACGAAAAACTATTTTTTAGGCTCAGCCGTTTTGGCAGCATTTGCCTTATCTTTTGTCGCCTCAGCACTTTTACTGTCAGTGCCTTTTGTTGCCGATTCTGATTTTTTACCTGCACACGCACCTTCAGCGGTTTTGGGTGTATCCATTTTCATGTTCGCACCACACGCCATTTCGGCTTCTGCTAATTGCATATAACCTGATGATAATTCTGTTATGCCAAATGGGTTTACATCCGCACTTGCCATGCCGGAAATCAATGCCGCGCTAACAGCAAAAGAGGTTGTCATTTTTTTCATGGTTCATTCCTCCTCAATTATTTTTTAGCAGGATGAACATCGTACAATGGCGAATCATCTAATGGTTTGTCTGCTTTTGTGCTTGGGCTTGTCGCCGCACCGCAGCTGCCTTCTTTCATCATGCCGTGCATTTCACCACATGCGCCTTCTTTACCTTTCATCATCGCGCCACAAGCCGATTCCATGCCTTTTTTCATTTTATCGCCATCCATCATATTGCCGCATTTGCCTTCGACAGATTTTTTGCCCGCACACGCACCTTCAGCGGTTTTTGGCGCATCCATTTTCATATTTGCACCGCATGCCATTTCAGCGGCTGCTAATTGCATATAGCCTGATGATAATTCGGTTGCGCCAAACGGGTTCGCTTCAGCATTAACAGCTGTTGCGGCAACGCCAGAAATTAACGCTGCACTCATCGTAACAGCAAATGGGGTAGTGATTTTCTTCATTGTAAAACTCCTAAAGTCTAAAATAATTATTGTTATAAAAACATCGACACATTAGCGATTGTCGAAGCATGTCTATCATATCAAAGTTATCGCCGTTGCTTTATTTCTTGGCTTAATTGGTAAGCTGCCATTGCATACAATGGGCTGTGATTATAACGAGTAATCACATAAAAGTTCGGCAGTCCTAGCCATAATTCATCACCGTCTAGTTGTTCGAATGCGAGTAATTTCACGTTGGAATTTATCGGAAAATTCTCTGCTGCATTGACATTCACACGACTTAGTTGCGCCAGTGTGGTATTGGGTTTTAAATCTTTGCTTAAGATTGATTTATATTGTGTGCCAATTGCATTGGCTCGAACAGCAATGCCTTGACCGCGCTGCCAATCGTTTTTGGCAAAATAATTCGCCACGCTGGCAATTGCATCACGAGGATTATGCCAAATATCACGATGTCCATCGTGCTCAAAATCTTTGGCTAACGCTCTAAAACTACTGGGCATAAATTGCGGATACCCCATTGCGCCAGCATAAGAACCAAGTGGTTCACGCGGATTCATGTTTTCTTCACGACACAGCAATAAAAAGTTTTCCAGTTCACTGGTAAAAAACGCACTGCGTGGCGGATAAGCAAACGCTAACGTGACTAAAGCATCAAGAACGCGATGGTTGCCCATATTTTTACCGTAGCCGGTTTCTACACCGATAATGGCGACGATGATTTCAGCCGGTACACCCGTTTGTTGCGACACACTGGCTAATGCATCTGCATTTTCACGCCAAAATTTCACCCCACCATCAATTCTCGCATCAGTTAGAAAAATTTTGCGGTATTTGTACCACGGCAGCCCTTCAGAAGGTGAGGCGATGCGTTTTAAAATGCTTTCTTTGATAACCGCTGATTCCAACAATTGCGTTAATTCAAACTCATTGAAATGATGTTTTGTGACCATTTGCCGCACGAAATTTTTAACGTTTGCGTTAAGGGATAACGGCGTCGTTATTTCCGGTGAAGTGGGTTTTGCGATTGGCGGCGATTGTTCTGGTTGCGCAACAGGCGGCACAATCACCTGTTCAGTAGGTGAAGGCGTGATGGGAGCTTCACGTTCTGGTGGTATACCACATGATATTAAATTTAATGTTGCTGTAACTGTCAGTGCGCAACGAAAATAATGAGGAAAAGCAATAAATCCTTTCATGAAATTAACTTAAAAGTTTAGAAAATAGCAAGTGGTGGTAGATATTAGCTTTGTCGATGGAATTGTTCAACCAATGTGCGGCAAATAACATATCGATACTGCGGCATATCACATATTTTTAAAATCTAACATGGCTTGATGATTATAATGCATTGAAAACAAATGGTTTATTTTTTGGTATAAACCCTGCAATAAGGCTTGAAATATTACTGTTTCATTCCCCTTTTCAAGCGCAGAGGTTTTTGTTATGAACGAAGAAATAACTCGTCAATCTGTCAAATCTACAAATGACAACACGGCATTATTACTCGGAGCGGGGCTTGCCGTTACATCAATGATTCTTTTACCTGCATTTGCGATGCGTTTAGGATTAGGTGCAAGTTTGACGGGCGCATTACGCATTGCCTTAATGAAAGCCTCGAGTAAAGCAGTTCAAGGGCAACTGATACAAAAAAAAGCGAATTGTTAATTCATTGAGATTATGTAATTGTGACAACCATTGAGTTTTGCTACCATGTCACCCGAGTTATAACACTTACAGGTTCGTGTGATGAGTGAAGAAAAAAAAGTTTGCGATTTATGTGGACTTACAGTTGAAATATCCGGGTTTACGTTAAAAGTAAAAGAGGGTGAGAAAGTCTTTTGTTGCGAAGGTTGCAAGGGTATCTATCAAATGTTACATGAAGACGAAATATTACCGGAGTAATTTTTAAGGTTTGATTATGACAAGCAAAACCGTAAAACAAGCACAGAAGTCTCTTTGGCATGAAAATGATTCAATGCCAAAAGAAATTTTTAAAGGCTCTGTCGCCTCAGCCGTCGTTTATAGTGGGAGTAAAGTAATGAGTGTCGCTATTAAGAATCCAGTTGTTGTATTTAGTTTAGGTGTTGTCAGTGGTTTTTTAATTCATAAATACCGCAAAGAAATTATCACAAGTACCACAAAAGTTGTGGATGCAGGTAAAGATTTTGTGTTGCAACAAAAAGAGAATTTGGAAGACTTAGTCGCTGAAACAAAAGAAAGCTGAGTTTTATTGGCATTCATCTAAAAACGGGTTTTTCTAGCATTGGCAAGAAAACCCCGTTTTGTTTTCTAACCAAATTTTATAAAGCCTATGTCCATTCAAAAACAATGTATATTGCGCCATCGCGCCGAAGGTCATGTTCGATTCCAAGTGCCTGACATATTATGTCATCGTGAAATCGCCGAAAATGTC
>DALYHZ010000015.1:0-239 GCA_031970635.1 Methylococcaceae bacterium
GGTGAGTTTTTGATTAAAATCTAATCGACCGCTGATATTGCCAAAACTGGAGTTGTAATCATTTTCTGCCGATGTTCCCGCGCCGACATCTAAACTGGCTTCGTCCCAATCGTAACCCACACGAAAATCGCCTTGTTTGCGGGTTTCTGGTGATGCGGAGGAAAGTGTGTGAACGAGTTGAGTGTTTTGAATGAATTTGCCGGTTTTAGCATCTTGTTGCAGTGGGTTGAATTGGCTAT
>DALYHZ010000015.1:249-19004 GCA_031970635.1 Methylococcaceae bacterium
AAAAAATATTTTATCGCATGAAAACATTTTTATTTTGCAAATAAGGCGATGCACCGCTGAGAATATTTGGCGCAAGTTGGCGTTGTCGATTTCCACCAAAAGCTAACGGCGCAGTCGTGACAGGTGTTGCGCCACCCCAAGTATCTTGGGTGTAATTAAACGCTAAACGCACTCTATCGGCGAGTTTGAGTTTTGTGCTGTTTTGCAAACTGTCCACGGAAATCGGTTTAAAACCACTTTGTGCATTAAACAGATTCCGTGCGCCTTCTTCATAATGTCCGTATTGAAAAGTGGTTTCTTCATCACTGGCGTAGACAGTCGTTAAAGGCAATGCCAATGCCGCAGCAGTTAAAACTTGTAACGTTTTTTTACACATCATTCACCTTCTAATGCGTCAACCCTTTGGAAACCGCGTGGTAACGCTAAACCGCGTTTGGCGCGACTGCCTAAATAAGACGTAAGGTCTTGCGATTTTAATGTCAAAACCCGTTTTCCTGACAACACTTTTAACGCACTTTCAGGCGTTAGAATCGTAAACGCGGTAACAAAATCCGTTCCCGCTTGCAAATCGTTTACCGGAATTTGAATCAGCTTATTGCCTTTACCTTTAGGCAAAGTTGGAATTTCGTTTAACGGGAAAAGCAACAACCGACCTTGCGCCGTTACAACTGCCAATAAATTCGATTCATCGGCAGTTAATAATGGCGGTAATAAACGCTCATTATTTGCCAACGTCACTAAGGATTTGCCAGCTTTATTTTTACTGGCTAATTCTTTCAGCGGCGTTTTAAAACCATAGCCCCAATGATTCACCAACATCACAAAATCGTCCGGATTGCCGGCGATTAAATGCGTAAATGTCGCGCCTTCGGGCGGGTTAAAACGTCCCGTCAACGGTTCGCCTTGTGTTCGAGCTGATGACAAATCATGCGTCGTTGAACTATAAACGCGCCCCGTCGAATCAAACAAATACACCGATTGCGTCGAACGGGTTTTGACCGCTGTTTGAAAACTATCTCCGGCGCGATAACTCAAACTTTCTGCATCAATGTCGTGACCTTTTGCAGCACGAATCCAACCTTTTTGCGACACAATCACCGTTAGCGGTTCATTTGAAATTAACGCCGTATCATTCAAGGCTTGCGCGGCTTGACGTGAAACCAGCGGCGAGCGTCTATCATCGCCATATTGTTGCGCGTCTTGCTGCAATTCTTTTTTGATTAAATTTTTGAGTAACGTTTCAGAACCCAAGGTTTTTTCGAGTGATTCACGTTCTGTATTCAGCGCATTTTGTTCGCCACGGATTTTGATTTCTTCGAGTTTAATCAAATGGCGTAATTTCAATTCTAAAATCGCTTCGGCTTGAGTGTCACTTAAACCAAAACGCGAAACCAGCTCTTTTTTCGGTTCATCTTCATTGCGAATAATGGCAATCACTTCGTCAATATTTAAATACGCGGTGAGTAAACCTTCTAAAATATGCAACCGCGCTAACACTTTGTTCAAACGATGTTGCAAACGCCGCCGCACGGTCTCCGTTCGGAATTCGAGCCATTCACTCAAAATTTCGCGCAAATTTTTCACTTGCGGACGACCGTCTAAGCCAATCATGTTCATGTTGACGCGATAACTTTTTTCTAAATCGGTCGTGGCGAACAAATGCGACATGATTTCTTCGACATTACCGCGTTTCGATTTGGGAATAATCAACAATCGGGTCGGATTTTCATGGTCAGATTCGTCGCGTAAATCTTCGAGCATCGGCAACTTTTTGGCGAGCATTTGCGCGGCAATTTGTTCCATCAATTTTGAGCCAGAAACTTGATGCGGCAAGGCGGTGATAATAATGACACCGTCTTCGACTTGATAGGTTGCCCGCATTTTGATTGAACCACCGCCGGTGCGATAAATTTTTTGTATCTCGTCGCGGCTACTGATAATTTCGGCTTCGGTTGGGTAATCGGGCGCGTGAATGAGCGTTAAAAGGGTTTCTAAATCCGTTTCGGGCGCATCGAGTAATTGCACGCAGGCACTGACGATTTCGCGTAAATTATGCGGCGGAATATCGGTCGCCATACCGACGGCAATGCCCATTGTGCCGTTGAGTAAAATATTGGGTAAACGCGCAGGCAAACGCACCGGTTCTTTGAGCGACGCATCGAAATTATCGCCCCATTCAACCGTACCTTGTTCTAATTCGCTCAGTAACGTGTTGGCATAAGGCGTTAAACGCGATTCGGTATAACGCATGGCGGCAAACGATTTTGGATCATCGGGCGAACCCCAATTGCCTTGCCCATCAACGAGCGTGTAACGATAAGAAAACGGTTGCGCCATTAAAACCATCGCTTCATAACACGCTGAATCACCGTGCGGATGGTATTTACCTAACACGTCGCCAACAGTTCGCGCGGATTTTTTGTATTTCGCCAGCGCGTTTAAGCCTAATTCTGACATCGCATAAATAATGCGCCGTTGCACCGGTTTTAAACCGTCAGCAATATGCGGCAATGCTCTATCCAAAATCACATACATCGAATAATCGAGATAGGCTTTTTCGGCAAAATCTTTCAGTTGTTGTTGTTCAAAGGTATCGGCAAAGCTGACCATGTAAAGTATTTTCCTTGGGTTAAACGTTTGAAATTAAAAACGCACGCAAATGTAATTAGGAAAGCTCATTTTTTACTCCACGTCACGCAACAACGCTAACATATCATCAATCGACATTTTGCCACTTAATTCACCACCTTCTAGCAAACTATTTGCTAAATCACGTTTGTGATGATGCAGCGCAACGATTTTGTCTTCAATCGTATCTTTGGCAACCAAACGATAAACCGTCACCGGTCGTTTTTGTCCCATTCGATGCGCTCTATCTGAAGCCTGATCTTCGACCGCAGGATTCCACCACGGATCCATGTGAATCACATAATCGGCTGCGGTTAAATTCAAACCCGTACCACCAGCTTTTAGACTGATTAAAAACAAATCGCCCTCGCCTGCTTGAAAGGCATTCATGGCTTGTTTACGTTTTGTCACTGGCGTTGAACCGTCTAAATAATGATAAGAAATCTTTTTACGGTCGAGTAATTCTCGAATCAAAGCTAAATGCCCGACAAATTGACTAAACACCAACGCTTTATGGCGATTTTCAAGTAACTCATCGACCAATTCTTCAAAGGCTTGTAATTTAGAACTGCTAATCGGACTTTCATCTAAAATCAAACGCGGATGACAACACGCCCGACGCAATTTCATAATTTCAGCTAATACTTGCAATTGCTGTCCCGATTGCGCGGTCGCTTTTTGCATCACTTGCAAGGCATCACGCCGCAACGCTTCGTACATCGCACGTTCATCAGGACTTAATTCAATATGCAAGGTCACTTCTGTTCGTGCCGGTAATTCAGTCAACACGTCATTTTTCAAACGGCGCAAAATAAACGGACGTAACAATTTTTTCAGTCGTTGTTGCGCTTCGTGGTCGTGATTATTTTCAATGGCATTGGCATAACGTTCATTAAAACGCGCCGCTGAACCCAATAAACCGGGATTGATAAAATCAAACAAATTCCATAATTCACCCAAATGATTTTCAATCGGTGTACCGGTTGTGACCATTTTAAAATCAGCTTGCAGAGCCATTGCGGCTTTAGCGCGTTTAGTTGAATTATTTTTAATGGCTTGCGCTTCATCGGCAATCAACGTGTGCCAGCGTACTTGTTGCAATCGCTCGCCTTCGCTTTGCAATAAACCATAACTGCACACAATTAAATCAAACGCGCCAGCATTATCAAGCATCGTTTGCCTATCACCTGTGCCGAATTGTTGCGCGTTTAACGTGGGTGCAAACCGCGCACATTCTTCTAGCCAATTGATGCACACCGAAGTCGGCGCAAGAATGAGCGTTGGACCTTGTGGCGCACGCGATAAAATTAACGCCAGCGATTGCACCGTTTTCCCTAAGCCCATATCATCGGCTAAACACGCACCTGCGCCCCAATGCGCTAACCGACTCATCCATTGAAAACCCTCGTGTTGATAATCGCGCAATTCACCTTGCAATGTAGACGGTACTTTTGGTTTTAAATCGCTCAATTCCTCTAAACGTTTGAGCTGGTCTTTCCACGGTTTACTTGCGGTGATGTGCATACCGTCAGTGATTTCATCTAACGCTTGCGCGGCAAGGGCGTGAAATTGAATTTTGTCGTCGTTGACTTCACCCAAACCGGCTAAATCGTCTAAGCGATGGCGTAATTCTTTAGTTAAGGCAATGATTTGTCCGTCTTCTAATTGCAAAAAACGGCTTTGTGAATTTGCCAACAAACTCATTAAACGTTGCATATTCAGCACTTGCCCATCATCGATTTCAATATCGCCTTCGACACTAAACCAATTTTGCTCATGGCGCACAGAAAAACGGGCTTGTCCTAAACCCATTTCGCGACTGAGTTTTATTTTTTTCCCTTTGGGCCATTCCAATACCGCAAAATCGCCTAAATTTTGCAACGTCAACAACGTTTCTAACGCCGCGTCAGGTTCTTCAAGCGACCATTTCAATGAATTGTTAGGAAGCAATTCAAGACATGTTTCTAATAATTCGGCAACATGCTGTTTTTCAGTTTCAAAATCACGCGTTGTTTGTAATTGCTTGCCTTCAATATCGGCTAAAACAGTTGTGCCACCGGTTGCTGGTTTATACAACGGTCCGCCATCTAAGAAAGGTTGCACAAAAACGTCGATTTGAATGCCCTGCCCAATCGGTTGTAAATGCAGATGCAAGCGATTATCCGCCGTCACTGCTTCGGCTTGCGTTGCCATTCCGACCATATTGGATTGCACCGTCAGCATGGAAGCAACTGCCGAAATCGAATCCATAACCCGCTGCCGCGCACTGGTTGGAATCGTTAATCCCTTTTCACCTAAAATCCCCGCTACTTGGCGATGTTGTTCGTTAATATCGTAAAGCAAGATACCGTTTGCAGTCTTTTGTACGGCTATTTTAGTTTCGCGGCTAATTTGCGGAATGAGCGTTAAATGCAACTGTTCATCTTGCTCTTGTACTAACAATTGTGGCGCGGCAGTTTGAATGTCAATCGGTGCGTCATATTGCACTTGTGATGCCCAGTACACATGCGGATGCCCAACGGCTTCAAATAGTGCTTCATTTGGCAACGTGTAAACATCATTTTGGTAAGAAAAATAATCACTCGATGGCGCACTTTTGCAAATCTTTTTACAAATCTGCACATCTTGTTCGGTTAAATAAGTAAAACTTTCCAGCTCGTTGTATAAACGTTTTAAAGCAACCGCGCGACCTTTTGACCAATTGCCATTTTTGCCCAATTTCTGTTCTTTGGGTTCAAAGAACATTTCACCCTCATCAAATTGCAACGTCCAAACTAAGCGTAATTCAGACGGGGTGTTAAGTTCGGCTGAAACCGTCGTGAGCGTATTAACTTGCGCTAAGGCTTCAAGTGCGCGTTCCCATGCCGCCGTGTGTGGAAACGCATCAATCAATTTTGAAAACGGCGAATCCGCATACTGTTTGGCAATTTTGTCACAAGTTTTATGATGATAATTGAGTCGCTGTAAAAGTGCTGAACTTAACGCGGCGTACCAAATAAATCCTGATTCACGCGCTTGCTGACAATAATTTGCCAGCGGTGCAAGATATTGTGACCCGGCACTGGTAAGTCGCTCGGTTTCACCAAGCCAATATAACAATAAAACTTGAGTTAAATTTTCATAAGCCCCTTCAAGGCGTTCTGACAAAACTTGTGTCTGGTCAAGTGTTTCGATGCCTTGATACACATCCAATGCCTCTAGCAACATGATATGTTCAATCATCAACACTGCACGATTTTTAGATAAGAAAATATCTATATGCGCTCTCAATTGATTCAAATTCGTTAATGTGCGACTCCGAAACAACATCAATTCATAAAAAAAGTCATAAATACCGCCCAATTGGGCGTGTCGTTTATTATTTTTTCGCATCAGCTTTAACGCATCGTTAAATAATTCAATGGATTCATCGTAGCGATTTTTGAAAACGGCATTTAACGCCCGCAACTTCAAACCCATAGCTGAATTATCATTTTCTAACCAAACCTCAACATTTTTTTCATTACCACGAAACAAACGTTGTTCAACAAGCGTGTGAATAATGTCTAAATCTTTGGTTTTAGATTGTCCAAAAAACTCTTCGAGTAATGGATAAACCTTGTTTTGATGCGCCTGCGTGTTGGAATCAATCGATAAATAATCGTTAATGAGGCTATATTTCAATACTAAAAATCGAATTTTAGTGGGTAAGGCGACGAACCATTCGCGATTAAAATTTTTAAAAAAAAGTTGCTGAATGACATCCGAAAAATATTGCGGAAAATCGTTATGTAATAACGCCATATTCGCCTCAAAACCGGTTTCATTTCCTTGGTAAAGAAACAAACGCAACTTTTTCATTTGATGTTGCAACTGATATTTTGGTGGCAGATATGAAAAATTATCTTTTTCCATAATAATTTGTTGCGCCAATCTACCAAACCACGGTTTTTGCAAGGCGATTTTCATCAACGTTTCAGTGATGTCTCGATGACAATACCAGCCTTCTGGTGCGCCAATCACAAACCCCATTTTTTGAAACCGTTCTTTAAAATCCCGATTGATATGTTTAATTGTTTCGAAATCAAAACCGGTTGTTTTTAACACATTTACCAAACTGGTTTGTCCAATTGGCGCGTAAACAACCGCTAAAACCAATAAAATGTCCTGTTCGCGATGCGGTAATGAATCAAAAATCTGGGATAAACGTTGTTGCGTAATAGTCATTAGAAAATGCGTTTAACGGGTTAAAATTTATGCAGTATGTATCGCTGACATCAACCACTGTTGTTGATAGTCTTGATAGGTATAGTTTTTAAGCAATTCCAATTCACTATTAACATGTTGCAAATGAATATCCGGTAAATTATGCCCATTAAAACGATTGGCTTTGATTAACGTATATGCGCCAACATTGTTAAATGTGATTTTATCGCCTAATTGCAATGGATATTTAAAACGGTATTCACCAAACACGTCACCGGCTAAACACGTTCCCCCCGCTAAAATCACGCTATAACGTCCTTTTGCATCGTGTTCTTGCACTTGTGGTGAACGCTGAAATTCAAAAACTTCAGGATTATGATTAACAGAGGTGTCTAAAATCGCGATGGTTTTGCCATCGCTTTCAAACGTATCAATCACACTCGCCACCATCGACGCAGCGTTACCGACAATGCCATTCCCTAATTCAAGATAAACATCGACTTTCAATTCACGGCGTAACTGAATAACCAAATCAATAAACGGCTGATAATCTGCAATGCTGTGAAATAAATAACCGCCGCCTAAATTTATCCACTGCAATTTTTCCAATTGATTACCAAAATACCGACGCAATTTTTCAACCGTTTGCACCAATGGCGTGAAATTGGTTGCTGAGAAAACGGTGTGAAAATGCAAACCACTCACTTGCTCGAATTCTAAACAATTTGATTGCCACAACGCATCTATATCTACGCCTAATTTAGAATAACGCCGACATGGATCAAATCGTTCATCGCTTAAAAAAGATAATTTGGGATTGACGCGCAATCCCATCGAGGCTTGTGTTTGCACGATGGGTGCGTAACGCGCGTGGTGTGAGAGCGAATTGAAATTGATGTGAGTGCATAACGTGGTCAATTCATAAAGTTCGTCTGCAATTAACGCCGGCGTGGTCAAATGCACTTCGCCCTTTCCAGTTAAAACTTCTTGAACCAATTGCGCTTCAAACAACGAACTCACCGAAAAACCATCGACAAATGGTTTTGCAATCTCTAATACCCGCGAACACGGCAGGGCTTTTAGCGCATAAAGCATTTTACAACCCGATTGCTGACGAATTTGCGCGAGGGTCGTTAAATTCGCAATAAGCTGTGCTTCGTTGATAATAAAGGCTGGCGTTTTCATGGGCATAAATTTTTATCCTTGAAATAACAACACAATTGCACTCAAGCTAAGTGCGGCAAAACCTATTTTCACACTCCAAATTGCGACAACTTGTTTGCCTCGATGCGAAACATAATCTTCTAACACCACTTGCAACCCCAGTGCGGTGTGATAACAAACGACTAATACCCATGCGATTAAACCGATTTTGTTTACCGGTTCATTTAGCCACGCACTGGTTTCAAAATAATTTGCGTTTAAGCAATATTGCAAAAATGCCAATATCCAATAAGACAATGGGATTAACAAAATGGCTGTAATGCGTTGCAGTGTCCAATGTTGCATGGCTTTCATAACAGCACCGCTAAGATAAAAATTGTCAAAATAAACGATGCACACAATTCCATCAGCGCGTAACGTGTCAACGTTTCACGCGAAAAACTGTGTCCTACATCCCAAATTAAATGCCGAATACCATGACAAAAATGAAAAACCAGCGCGTAAATAAAACCACTGATTAACAATTTCATCGGTAACATCTGCAACAACGTTTGCATTTGTAAATACGTCAGCATTCCATATTTAACTTGCGCCAACATAAAAACAAACCCAATTAAACCAAACGCTAAGAATACACCGGTTAGACGATGGCTGATTGAAATTACCCCCGTTAGCGGCAGAGTGTAAATTTGTAAATGCGGAGAGATTGGTCTATTGTGCAGCATCAACTTTTCCTTATTAAATCGTTTAACTGCGTGATTGTAACATGAAAAAAGACGTGAAAATTCTAAACAAAGAGACTGTGTACAACGGTTTTTTCCGTATGGAAAAACGACATCTGCAACATACGTTATTTGCCGGCGGTTGGAGTGGTGAAATGACTCGTGAATTATTTGTGCGTGGAAATTGTGTAGCCGTTGTTTTATACGATGTGAAACGCGACGAAGTGATATTAATTGAGCAATTTCGTGTCGGTGCAATCGATAATCCGATTAACACGCCGTGGCTGATTGAAATTGTTGCCGGTATTATCGAAGAAGGTGAAACGGCAGAAGATGTCGCAAGACGCGAATCTTTAGAAGAAGCCGGTTGTGAAGTTTTGGATTTAATCCACATCGGTTCGTTTTATTTATCACCAGGTGGTTCATCAGAGCAAATCACATTATTTTGCGGTTTGGTAGACAGTGAAAATGTCGGCGGCATACATGGTTTAGCCGAAGAACACGAAGACATTTTGGTTCGTGCCGTACCGTTTACCACCGCCTATGAAATGTTAGAACGTAACGAAATCGATTCGGCAATTCCAATTGTCGCATTGCAATGGTTAGCATTGCATCGGCATGAATTTTAATTTCTAAGCCTGCTTTTTCTCAAGCAGCAATCCCCTCTAATAGCGTTGCTAATGCGGATTCAATTGGCGTTTCCCCGAATTTTTTAGGGACAAGCAGTCCATTTATGGCAAGCAGCGTCAATCCATGAACGATTGCACAACATGCCGCCGCCTGTCCTTGAATGGGACAGATTTTGAACGTGCCCTCATCCTGACCGCGTTTTAGCAACGTAATCAAGATATTCAATGTCGCCATAGCGCGTTCATCTTCTTGCTCTTCTGTATCGGGACTAAACATGAGTTGATACAACGCGGGGTTAGAAATACCAAAGTTAATGTAGGCTTTTCCAATAGCAATCAATTGTTCTTCTACAGATACGTTTTCCTGTATTGCCGCTGTTAATTGCTCGCCCATTTTCTCAAAACCGACCTCCGCGACTTCTGCCAGTAATGCGACTTTGTCCGAAAAATGCCTATACGGTGCGGCATGACTTACGCCAGCACGTCTGGCTATCTCTCTTAAAGTAAATTGCCCTCCCTTATCTTCCTGGAGCATATCTAATGCGGCTTCGACAAGAACTCGATGAAGATCACCGTGGTGATATGGCTGGGTGTTGGATTTTGGCATCTTTCTTAGTCCTCTTGATATTTTTTACAAGTCTATCAAAAAACATTAAACAATTGCACACACATGTTTTCAATAGAAACATTGTTGACATGAGAAACATTGAGCGATAGGATATTGATGTTTGCATTAGAAACATTAAAGAGAGTTTCTCTTTCTGACCTCTCAATCCTTTATCACTTCATAGGATTAGCAATGAGCCTGCCTTCTAAATTTCGGTTTTTCAAACTTTCGCTGTGTTTGTTTTTAGCCACATCGCTGTCATCAGGATGTTCGCATCAAGAGCCTGAAGTGAAAACCTCAGTCCGTCCCGTCAAGGTCTTTCGGGTGGTAGCTAACGCTGCGGCACACAGAACCTCTTACGCTGGCGAAGTCCGACCGCGTTTTGAGACCACCTTGTCGTTTCGGGTGGCGGGCAAAATCACCGCAAGACCTGTTGAAGTTGGCGACACGGTGCAAAAAGGACAACTCTTAGCAAAGCTGGATGTCAGTGATTTTCAGCTTGCCGTCCAAGCACTGCAAGCCCAGATTAAATCTGCCGTTGCCGAGCGAAATTTTGCCAAAGCGGATTTAATCCGTTACCGCGAATTGCTAGCGCAAAAAGTGATTAGTCCACCCGATTTTGACCGTCATCAAACGCTTTATACCAACGCTCAAGAACGAGTTACCGCACTCGAAGCCCAGTTAAAACAAACGCTGAACCAACAGCAATACACGGAACTCGCCGCCGACCGTACTGGCGTTGTCACGGCGTTGTCCGTTGAAAAAGGACAGGTCGTCGCCGCAGGTCAACCCGTAGTTAAACTGGCACAGCTTGATGAAAAAGAAATTCACTTCGACATTCCAGAACAGCGCGTTGCAGAAATAAAACCCGAACAGCAGGTGGCGGTCACGTTATGGTCAGATGATAAACATCCGTTCAAAGCGAAAATCCGTGAAATCAGTGCGTCGGCGGATTCTCTGAGCCGCACTTATCGGGTGAAAGCAACCTTGCTGGAAGGGCAAGAAACGGTTCGCTTAGGAATGACCGCAACGGTGTGGTTTGCTGAGAATAAAACCGAACAAATTGCCGTGCCGCTTTCTGCCGTTTTCAGCTCTCAAGACCAGCCTGTTCAACAAAAAGTCTGGGTAGTGGATGAAACGAATCAAAATGTTAAAGCCGTTCCAGTGCAAATCGGAGTTGCATTGGCTAACGAATTAACGAGCGTTTCAGGATTGAAAGCGGGACAGCTTATTGTGAGTGCGGGTGTGCAACGACTTAAAGAAGGTCAAAGCGTCCGTTATCTTGACAGTGTAGGTGAACAGCCATGAAAAATTTCAATTTAAGCGAATGGGCATTAGAACATCGTTCCTTCACAGGGTTTGTAATGGTGTTGCTGTTGTTAGGCGGTATTTTTGCTTATTTCACCTTGGAACAGCGCGAAGACCCTAAATTTACCTTTCGGATAATGGTTATTAAAACCTTATACCCTGGTGCAACCGCAGTAGAAGTTGAAAATCAAGTTACCGATAGATTAGAGAAAAAATTACAAGAATTGCCCAGCCTTGATTATTTGCGTAGTTATTCAAAATCAGGGGAATCGGTGATTTTCGTTACCCCGCGTGAAGATATTCCTGCCAGCCAAATTGAGCCGCTGTGGTATCAAGTGCGTAAAAAAATTTCGGATATTCAAATCACTCTGCCTAAAGGTGTGATAGGTCCTTTTTTCAATGATGAATTTGGCGATACTTACAGTTTGCTGTATGCCTTTTCGGGCGAAGGTTTTAATTACGCTGAACTCAAAGAGGTGGTCGATTCAGCGCGGCAACAATTGTTGCGGGTTAAAGATGTGGAAAAAGTTGACCTTATCGGCGTGCAGGACGAAAAAATTTATGTGGAATTTTCTGATAAAAAGCTCGCCGAACTGGGTTTAGATGTGGCAACGGTGGCGCAGACTCTGCAAACGCAAAACGCCATGACACCTGCGGGAACGCTGATTACTTCGCATCAAAACCTGCCGATTCGCTTAACAGGTTCGTTTGACTCGGTGAACACGGTAGCCAATCTTCCGGTTCGCATCGAAGGGCGCACGTTTAAGGTCAGCGATTTTGCCAACGTCAGTCGAGGTTATCTTGACCCCGCTGAATTTAAAATGCGTTTCAACGGCAAGGATGTGATTGGTTTGGGCGTGACCATGAATCAGAACGGCGATGTACTGGCATTAGGTAAATTGTTAGAAACTGCCATGACGCAGATTGAAAGTAATTTACCCATCGGGGTTGATGTTGAAAAAGTCGCCGACCAGTCCAAAGTCGTGCATACCGCGATTGGTGAATTTTTGCGTACCTTTTGGGAAGCGTTGGCGGCGGTATTGCTAGTGAGTTTTTTAAGTCTAGGAATGCGGGCAGGTTCGGTTGTCGCTCTCACCGTGCCGATTGTGTTAGCAGGCACATTGCTTTGTATGTTGCTGTTCGGGCTGGAAATTCACCGCATCTCTTTAGGAGCATTGATTTTAGCTCTAGGATTGCTGGTCGATGATGCCATGATTGCGATTGAAATGATGGCGCAAAAACTTGAACAAGGCTGGGACAGAATGCGTGCCGCCACTTACGCTTACAAAGTGACGGCGTTTCCAATGCTGACAGGGACGCTGATTACCGTTGCAGGATTTTTACCCGTTGGCTTGGCAAAATCATCGGCAGGCGAATATACCGTTGCCATTTTTCAGGTGGTGGGAATTTCGCTGTTGCTGTCTTGGATAGGTGCAGTCGTTTTTACGCCTTACATTGGTTATTTGATTCTCAAAGTTCAAGTCAAAACCAACCACAGCACACACGACCATTTTGACACGCCTTTTTACAATCGCCTGCGGGTTTGGGTGAATTATTGTTTGGAATATCGTAAAACCGTCATTTTTGCCACCATCTTGCTGTTTGGTGCAGGCGTTGTGACGCTGACCAAAGTCCCGCAACAATTCTTTCCGTTATCTAACCGTCCTGAACTCATCGTTGATTTATGGTTGCCAGAAGGCAGTGCCTTTGCCCAAACCGAAACCGTCGCCAAATGGATGGAAAGCATTTTTGCCAAAGACGAAGAAATAACGAGTTATGCCAGTTATATCGGCGGCGGTACGCCTCGGTTTTTCCTGTTGATTGTGCAGCAACTGACCAACACCAACTTGGCTGAATTTGTATTGGTGACTAAAGATAACGTCGCTCGTGAACGGGTGATGCAACGAATTCAACAAACCTTAGCCACCGATTTTCCCGAAGTGCGCGGGCGAGTGATGCGCCTGAATGTCGGACCGCCAATGGATTATCCGCTGGTGTTCCGCGTGTTGGGCGAAAATGCCAACAAAGTTAGAACCATTGCCGAGCAAGTGGCGGCGATTGTTCGGGAAAATCCTTATACGGTTGATGTGAATGATGATTGGAATGAACGCATTCCGTCTGTGCGTCTGGTGCTGGATCAGGATAAAGCGCGTGCGCTGGGCGTTTCGACTGCAAGCCTTTCGCAAGCCCTGCAAGCGCATTACACGGGAGTTCCCGTTGGGCAGTACCGCGAACAGGATAAATTGATTGATATTGTTTGGCGGGCGCAACAGCCGTTACGCATCGGCTTGGATAAATTGCCCGATGTCAGTGTACAGACTTATCAAGGCAAATCGGTGTCGCTGTCGCAATTGGTTAGTACTGAAACCACTTTCGAAGATGGCATACGCTGGCGGCGCAACCGTTTCCCCACCATTTCGGTGCAGGCGGATGTGGTCGAAGGGATGTTAGCCCCCGATGTCGCCGCGCAAATCACGCCTAAACTGGATGAGTTACAAAAATCTGTGCCAGCTGGCTATTTCATCGAAACGGGCGCGGCAAAAGAAGATTCTGGCACAGCGCAAAAATCTATTTTGATTTGGATTCCGCTGGTGGTAGTCGTGACGCTACTGCTGTTGATGATGCAGTTGCAGAATTTATCCCGCACGTTTCTGGTATTTATCACTGCGCCGCTGGGCGTGATTGGTGCGGCTTTCGCGCTGTTGTTATTCGGCGCACCGTTCGGATTTGTGGCTTTGTTGGGCATCATCGCGCTGGCAGGCATGGTGATGCGAAATTCTGTGATTCTCATAGACCAAATCGAGCAGGACGAAAAAACAGGTTTGGACGCTTGGACAGCGATTGTTGAATCCACAGTTCGGCGGTTTCGCCCCATTTTATTGACTGCCGCCGCCGCGATTTTGGCGATGATTCCCTTATCGCAAAACGACTTTTTCGGGCCACAAGCCATCGCCATTATGGGCGGATTGACGGTTGCGACCGTGTTGACTGTGTTTTTCTTACCTGCCTTGTATGCGGCGTGGTTCAAAATACAACGCACCACTCAAAACGGAAAATAGTTATGAACATTAAAATTCACTTTATAGCCGTTATTTTGTCATTAGTGGTACTTAACGGCTGTACGCCAACGCGAGTCAGCGATGCGGTGAAACTGCCTGAGGTAGATTCGTGGCATCATGCCGCCGATTCATCTTTTGCCACGCAAACTAATTTAAAAGTCTGGTGGCAAGGTTTCCAAGACCCGTTACTAAATGAGTTAATCACGCAAGCCTTAAGCGCGAATCACGACTTTAAAATCGCCGCCGCGCGGGTGCGGGAAGCCGCAACTTCAATCACCATCGCTGAATCGGCACTTTATCCCAGTGTTGACCTGTCTTCATCGGGAGGACGGGCAAAAAAACTTGATCAAATTTTCGGCGTTCCCAGTTCACAAGGGATGAAATTAGCAACACCTACGGCGGATGTTGTCAGCGGCGGTTTAACTGCACGATGGGAAATTGATTTGTTCGGTGGCAGACATCTCGAAGCAGAAGCTGCCATCGCGCAAGCGGCAGGCACAGAAGAAGCCTTACGCGCTGTTCAGGTCGGTTTGTTGGCGCAAGTGGCTACGAATTATCTGGAATTGCGCGGCTTGCAAAAACGCATCAGCCTTCAGCAAGACATGATTGCCGTCCAAAAAGAAAAGCTCAGGGCGTTACAGCTTTTTGAAAAAAATGGATTGGCGACCGCCGCTGATGTTGCCAATCAAAAAACCTTGCTGGCAACCACCGAATCGGCTTTGCCCTTACTCACAACTTCCACACAAACACTCATCCATCGCATCAGCGTGTTGTTGGGCGCACCGCCTGCACAATTTGAAAAACGCTTATCGCAAGCCATGCCGTTACCTACCACGTTGCCCGACATTCCGAAACTATTACCATCGGATTTGTTAGTGCAACGCCCCGATTTACGATTGGCTAAAGCCGAAGTTACGACAGCGGCGGCGAATTTGGGTGCAGCACGGGCGGATTTGTTTCCTAAATTGGTGTTATCGGCAAGTGGCGGAGCTGGGGCGATAGCCGTAGGCGGATTTTCCACGCTGGCAGAAAGTGTTTATACACTGGGAGCAGGTTTGACTATGCCGATATTTAATGCAGGGCGTATTCAGGCGCACATCACCGCCGTTGACGCAAGGCTGGAACAAACCGCGTTAAACTACGAAAAAACTTTTTTACTGGCGTTGGAAGAAGTTGAAAACGCTTTTGTAACGCAGACCGCCGCGAAAGAACGGCAGCGGCAATTGGCGGATGCGAAAAAGACCGCCGAAGCCGCTTGCCAAACAACGGAAGCTCTCTATCAGCGCGGCGTTAAAGATTATCTGGCGGTATTGGAGGCGCGGAGCAATAATTTGGCGGTCAGCGATGAATCTCTAAAAACTGAAACGGCAATGCGCGTGTCAATGGTCTCGCTTTACCGAGTTTTTGGTGGGGGATGGGAGCAAAAGTGAAATTGTAAAAATACAAATAAAGGCAGGTTTAAAACCTGCCCTTTTAGACAAAAATTAGTTCAAATTGAAATATTTCACGGTATTCGCCAAACTGCGCGCTTGATCTTCTAACGTTTCAGCCGCTGCGGCGGCTTCTTCGACTAACGCGGCGTTTTGTTGCGTTACGTCGTCCATTTGACCAATTGCTTGATTAACTTGTTTAATGCCGGCAGTTTGTTCACTTGAAGCGGAGCTAATTTCAGACATAATTTTTGTCACACCGCTAATGGCTGTCACAATTTCTTCCATCGTGCGCCCTGCATCAGCCACTAAACGCGTGCCATCTTCAACTTTTTCGACCGAATCACCGATAAGGTTTTTAATTTCGCCAGCCGCCGCCGCCGCGCGTTGCGCTAAACTTCGAACCTCAGTTGCAACTACCGCAAAACCGCGTCCTTGCTCACCTGCACGTGCAGCTTCCACGGCGGCATTTAATGCCAAAATATTCGTTTGGAAAGCAATGCCATCGATAACTGAAATAATGTCTACAATTTTACGAGACGATTCGTTAATAGCATCCATCGTATTGACCACATGATTCACTACAGAAACACCTTTGCTGGCAATATTTGACGCGCCTTCCGCTAATTCATTGGCATAACCCGCATTTTCGCTGTTATGTTGCACCGTTGAGGTCAATTCCTGCATGCTCGCCGCAGTTTCTTCTAAACTTGCGGCTTGCTGTTCTGTGCGATGCGATAAATCGTTATTGCCCGCAGCAATTTCTTTTGAGCTGGTGTTAATTGTTCCCGTTGCATCTTGAATTTGATAAATGACTTCGCGCAATTTTTCCACGGTCGAATTTGCATCATCTTTCAACTGTCCAAACATACCTTGGTAATTACCAGACATCGTTTTGGTTAAATCACCGTGTGATAGCGCGTCTAAAATTCGTCCCACTTCATTCAAACCGACAGAACTGGTTTCAATAAGTTTATTGATATTTTTAACTAACTCTAAAAGAAATCCCGTACGTCCAGTTTCATGAATACGACGTTCAAAATCGCCTTCGGCTGCGGCTTGAACGACATCTGATATTTCTTGTGTTGCTTTAATTTCAACCGTTTTATCGAGCCATTCTGCAACAAATCCGATTCGATCCCCATTTTTGTCAATAACTGGATTAGCAATAATGTTCATGTAATGCCCACCAATCAACATTTCAGATTGATAGGATTCGGTGAGTTTTTCTAACATCTGGCGTTGTTTTGCCGGATTAGCATGAAAAATATCGATATTTGAACCAAGCAATTTTTCAACATTAAAATTCGGTAACTGTTGACGAATTCCAGCTTCGGCTTCTTTGAACAAATGATTTGCACTCTGGTTCATATAAATGATTTCAAACTCGTTGTTTGCCACCAAAACCGCAGAATGCACATTATCTAGCGCATTGTTAATACGCATCGCTTCCGCATTTAAGCGTTTAGCTTCGGCGATGTCTAAACTTAAACTGACATCCATTGAAAATAAGCCGCGATAAAAATCCCCGACCACGCCATCTTTTTTCAAATCAAATGTGTTACCAAACCCTTTTGCGGCTAAGCGATAAAAAATACCAACACTTTTATCAAGAGTGCCACTTAATTCACGAATAAGACTGATGTTGATTGCTGCGCCAACGACTGCTGTCGAAGCAATTGCGGCTAATTCTAAATAGTGCTGAGCTAAAAATAATTCGTAACTCAATGTTGCAACAGGAATTGAAAAAATTGATAGAGATAAAGCCGTTTTTTTCCAAACTGAAATATCTCGAACTAATTTAATTAACGCTTTTATGCCCGTGGGGTTCATTGTTGCCGTTTTATTTTTAATACCGGCATACAGTGCTTGGCTTTGTTCTAACTCCGCTTTTTTAGGTGCATAACGTACTGACATATAGCCCGTTAATTTGCCTTTATCGAATTCGGGAATAATATTGGCGTGTACCCAATAAAAATCGCCATTTTTAGCCCTATTTTTAACGCATCCACTCCACGGACGCATGGCTTTTACGGTTTTCCACAAATCCTCAAAAGCTTCTGCTGGCATATCTGGATGGCGAATGATATTGTGAGATTTCCCAATCACCTCGGCACGCGAGTAGCCACTTATTTTTAAAAACTCATCATTGGCGTAAGTAATTTTTCCTTGTAAATCAGTGCGTGTAACAAGGATACTCCCTTTCGTCATCACGATTTCTTTATTGGTAACAGGCATATTAAGTTTCATAAATGTTCCACTGAGCTGCGCGTTAAAACTAAAAAGTTAGAAAGTGTGCAATTGCTTATTATTTTTTTATGTGAATTACTTTACGTAAAACCTGCTCGTGTTTACGCGGTGTTCGACTTTCTCATAGCTGGCGAACAAGTATTAAGTAAACCGATACCAAAGAGAGTTTGAGTTTCGAATTTTAGAGCAGCGATTAACATCACGTCGCGCTTTAGAAAATCGAACATCACCTAAACACAAAAAGCAATTTTCACACCTATCTTTACAACACTCTCAGGTATCGGCACGATACTTTATATCTTAATTTTGATTACGCACAATTTTGCATTTCGATAATAAAATTTGCCGAATTCGATATTTCTTGTGCCGCATCATTGCGTAAGGTTTCAATACGTTCTAAATACGCATCATCCACATCGCCGGTAATATATTCGTAACTAAAACATGAAGTATCAAAATGCGTAATTTCAGGATTCCCCTTTTGCACGGCAGCAATTAAATCCTCTAAATCCTGATAAATTAAACGGTCTGCACCAATTGCCTCACAAACTTCATCTTCAGTGCGATTGTGCGCAATCAATTCATGCGCGGCCGGCATGTCAATGCCGTAAACATTCGGATAACGCACCGGCGGCGCAGCGGAGGCGAAATAAACTTTTTTTGCGCCCGAATCGCGTGCCATTTGAATAATTTGCGCGGAGGTTGTGCCGCGTACAACCGAATCATCAACCAGTAAAACGTTTTTTCCTCTAAACTCCAAATCAATCGCGTTG
>DALYHZ010000015.1:19014-19669 GCA_031970635.1 Methylococcaceae bacterium
AATGGCATTCAGTTTTTGACGCACAGATTTCTCACGCATTTTCTGCCCTGGCATAATAAAAGTGCGACAAATATAGCGATTTTTAATAAAACCTTCGCTGAATTTCACGCCTAATTTATTTGCCATTTGTAGCGCGGCGGTGCGGCTGGGATCAGGAATTGGGATCACCACATCAATGTCATGGTCTGCCCATTCACGTTGTACTTTTGCCGCAAGTTTTTCTCCCATTCGCAACCGCGCTTTGTAAACTGAAATATTATCAATGATCGAGTCCGGACGTGCAAAATATACATATTCAAAAATGCACGGACAATGATCGGTATTTTCAGCGCATTGTTGCGTGTGTAATTTACCGGACTGTTCAATAAAAATCGCTTCGCCCGCTTCAATATCTCGAATCACATCAAAACCGAGAACATCTAAGGCAACGCTTTCAGAGGCAATCATAAATTCGCTTCCTTCGTCAGTTTTACGCTCGCCAAAAATGGCAGGACGGATGCCATGTGGATCACGAAAACCTAAAATGCCAAAGCCTGCAATCATAATCACGACAGCATACGCGCCACGGCAACGACGATGTACACCTTTAACGGCTTCAAAAATGTCATTAACGGTTAATTCGACTTTATGCAAACTTTGCAATTCATGGGCAAAC
>DALYHZ010000016.1:0-1051 GCA_031970635.1 Methylococcaceae bacterium
GTCCCAATCTTTACCTGCTTTACAGAATAAATCGTAGCTGGTGTCGCCTAACGCTAAAACCGCGAATTGCAAATTTTCTAATTTTGCCATCGAATCAGCTTTGACCGCAGACCATAACACTTGTGCATTGTCAGGCATTTCGCCTTCGCCGTAAGTGCTGGTCACGATGAGCAAGGTTTCCATTTTTGTCAGCGCGTCGGCATCGACTTCATCCATGCTTTTCAATACGGGATTTAATCCGTGAGCTTTTGCAACTTTTACGGCATCACGCGCAACCGATTCGGCGGTGCCTGTTTGTGAGCCGTATAAAATATGGATTGTGCGAGCCGTTTGGGCATTATTTGAATTTTGCACAAGTTGCGAATGCAAGCCAGCGAAAAATCCGCCGAGCCATGCACGTTGATTGTCGCTGTAAGGTGCGTCGTTTGGGAGTTGGTTTGTTTTCATAACTAGTTACTTAATAAATTTGAATATAAACAAATGTCGTTAATAAACGCGAAAGAGTTGTGGTGGATTTCCTTTACTTTCAACCACACTACTTACATGACCTTCCCATTTACGAATAATCTGATTCCATTCATCAGAACTAAGATAATCATTCGCAGTAGTCGATAAATCGAACTCCGGCATGTAATTGCCTATGACTCCTTTGTCTAACACACCGTCAGCAATGACACCTTGTTCTCGTAAAATAAGAACAGGCAATCCTATCTGAAATGCCATTGCGGGTTCGATATGAGCATAAGGGCTAGTTAGCCACTGTTCGTCTAATGTGTAAGATTCTTGCGTGTCAGGCTTGCCCTCTCCTTTGAAAATTTTTGCTCTACGAAAAGCAACAGTGATTAGACCATTTGATTCCAACATTAAACGTCGAATTGCTTTAAGTGGGGCATCCATATCGTAATCCGTCACACCTAATGTACGAGGCTCCAGTCCTCTACTAAGCAGATAGCTTGATAGTTGCCCTATAAATTTCTCTTGCTCCAAATTAAAAGGTTTTGGATAACTTAAAAAAATAGATGTTTTCAATGTCAAAACTCCTTATGTTAAT
>DALYHZ010000016.1:1061-19197 GCA_031970635.1 Methylococcaceae bacterium
AAGCCGCAAGTCCATCTTGTGCCAATTCCAGCCCAACCAAACTCGCCAAATGTTTTTCAACAGGCGTAATGTTTGCGAGTGCGGCGCAATTAACCTGACTTTGTTCAATAATCCAAACTGTTGAACCCATCGAGTTAATACTTTGCACTGAACGGTTAATCAACGCGGTTTTGTAATCGCGTAAACGTTTATCTGCCAGCAACGCCGCGATTTCATCATCGTTATAACTGCTGTAGGCTTCACGAGTAGTTTTGACTAACGCATCTTGCAATTTGCGTGGACGTTCCAAAATCAATTTTTTCGCTGCTTTTTCAATGTCAGCCGTTGTGCGTTGTGACTCAGACGCAGTTTTGAGCATTTCTGTCGCCACCGCTTGTGCTTTATCGAAGACCGCAAAACTGTTAATCAAATTAAACGCCAACGCGCTATCGACTTCGCCAAACGCAGGAATCGCACCGTTAAACAATGGTTTACCTGTTTGGTAGGCTTTTTTCACTTGGGCAATTTGAATTTGCGCCAAATCAATCGCCAATTCTTCGACCATTTCTTTACGGTCGATAGACGATTTCAAATAACTTGCCGTTTGCGTTTTATAGAGCCAAAGCGGCATTGCAAATTTGAAATGTTTGCGTTCATTTTCCCAATTGGCGAGCAAGTTACGCGCTTTGCTTGAATTCGCATATTCGGCGTGTTGTTCGAGCATGTGCAACACAATTTTTTCATGCGCGTCATCTTCGGTTAAAGTGTGCAATTCAACTGAGGTTTTGTCATACAACGCTTCGAGTTTGTTTTCAGGGTCATATTGGTAAGCGTTACCGCCTGACATCCCGTTGCAGAAACCTTTACCAAAACCGCCAATATTTAAAACTGCGCCGTTAGTCATATATTCACAACCGAAATCGCCCACCCCTTCAACCACTGCCATCGCGCCAGAGTTACGCACCGCAAAACGGTCGCCTGCTTCGCCGTTGATAAAGGCTTTGCCGCCTGTCGCGCCGAATAACGCGAAGTTACCGATTAACACGTTATTACCTGGTGTTTTAATGCCGCCACCTGGTGATTCAACGACTAATACACCGCCACTCATCGATTTACCAACGCCATCATTTGCGGTTCCTAAATGACGCATAAACATTCCGTCGTTTAAAAACGCGCCATAACTTTGCCCTGCGCTACCATGTGTGCGAATGACGATGGTTTCAGGTGCAAGATAACGACGACCGTGTTCATTTTTGAAAATAAACGGCGCAGCATTTGAAATTTCATAATTCAGCAAGCGTTCAATATCAATAGCCAACTGTCCGCCAACGGTTTTGTCACGGTTGTTGAGTTTGAAATCATCACCTTCGATAACGAGTTGCTCATCTTTGCCTTGTTGCAAAAAGGCTTTCACTCGTTCTAATACCGCATCATCAACACGGAAATCCGCTTCTAAATAAATCGGTTGTGCGATTTTGACTTCTTCGACTTGATGCAACATTTTGGTCAAATTCAATTGCCCAACCATGCAAGGGTGGTCGATTAAATGTAACAAATCGGTTTTACCGCGAATATCGCGTAAATTTTTATAACCGAGCGAGGCAAGCAATTCTCGAACTTCGTGCGCGACATTCATAAAATACTGCGCTAAAACACGCGGGTCGCCTTTGAATTCTTCATGTGCCGTTGTTAAACCTGCGGGGCATTTGATGTTACAGTTTTTCGCCATGACGCAACGCAACATCATGAGCGCGGTTGTGCCGAACTCGAAAGAATCCGCGCCTAAAATCGCTGATTTCACTACATCCAAACCGCTTTGGTGTGCGCCTGAGCAACGCAAAATCACTTTGTCACGCAAACCATTTACAGAAAGAGCTTGATGCACTTCAGCAATCCCGATTTCAGGCGAACGTCCTGCGTGTTTCAAACTAGTAACCGCCGCTGCACCTGTGCCGCCTGTGTTACCTGCAACGTTGATAACGTCTGCACCCGCTTTGGCAACGCCGACCGCAATCGTGCCGATACCTTCAGATGAAACGAGTTTCACGCCAACTTTGACACGCGCCGCTTTTGCGTCGTGAATCAACTGCCCTAAATCTTCAATCGAATAAGTATCGTGATGCGGCGGCGGACTGACGAGTTCCACTTTTGGCGTACCGCCACGCAATGCCGCGATTTCAACCGACACTTTCATCGCAGGTAATTGTCCACCTTCACCAGGTTTTGCACCTTGTGCGATTTTGATTTCGATTTCCTCAAGCGTTGGGTCAGCCAAATAACCTGTCCAAACGCCGAAACGTCCTGAGGCAAATTGTTTGATTTTGCTCGATTTGATGCTGTTGAATCGACTGAAATGTTCGCCGCCTTCACCCGAATTGCTCAATGCACCGACAATGTTTGTGCCTTGAGCAACCGCTTCGTGCGCTTCGGCAAGCAACGCCCCGTGACTCATCGCACCCGAAGCTAACGTTGCCGTAATTTCATGTGCAGGTTGAACGTCGGATAAACGCAACGGTGCGTTTGCTGTTTTAATCGTATTTAAATAATCAAATAACAAACTGCCTGCGGGAACATTCGCAACCGTCAGTGCATCACCGTTGACTGCAACGGTGCAAGATACCAAATGGAAATCATCGACGAATCGTTTTTGAAAATGTGTCGCCAAACTTTGCAAACGTGCTTGCGTGTTATTTTCAGTAAATGAAACGATAAAAGCTTCCGCATTTTTGCTAACTTGCAAACCCCGAATCAAATAATTGACATTGCCACGTAGATTTTGTTTGCCCAAAATTTTGTCGAAATCTTCAACGATTTGCGCGTTTGAAATGTCGGCAGGAAATTCCATCACATCACGCAATGCAGCTGGTCGCGCGTCACGTTCTTCATAGAGATTTTTCGCAAAACTGCGATACGCTGGCGTAATACCAAAATTATCAATCTGTTCAGGCGTGCGTTTTTCGTAACCTAAATCCAAATACGCTAAATCACTCGCTTCTGCTGATTTTTCTTGCGGAACATACAAAATCGCTTCGTCAGTCATGTGAATATATTCACGTACTGCCGTGTTGCCGTAAGAATGTCCCGCGCCATCTTGACGTTCTTTGAATAAGCCTAAGAAGGGAATGTCTTTTTCACTTTCAACAGAAAGGGCTTTTTGATGCCATTCAGTCGCGCTCGCCGCAATATCGCTATAACGCACACCACCCACAGATGAATGAATGTTCGGGAAATACGGATGCAATTTAGGCTCATCAGTGTCTAAATAATTAGACTCGAAAAATTCACCACCAATATAACTTTCAGCCGTACACAAACCGAATTTGCCCATCGTTTTCATGAGCGATTTTTCTGTCCCTTTTGAAAATTTGTCGAGAGCTTTTTGTTGGTCTGCACCCGAATACTGAGTAACTGCACGGTTGTGAACGCTTAACGAACAAATTGCCGACGCACCAAAACCTAAAATTGTTGCTACATCGTGCGGACTTGCCGCTTGTCCTGTTTCTGAAATGAGCGAGGAATTAAAGCGCAGACCTTGTTGCACCAAACGTTGATTTGCCGCTGCAACCATCAATAAAGCAGGGATTGCCGCTTGCGTTTTGCTGATTTTAGCGTCACTTAAAATGATGACACCCATATTACTACGCGCTGCTTTTTCAACTTCATCACAAACCGAATTCAATGCACGAGTTAACGCATGTTCATTACCTTCGGCATTTTCAAAGTCAGGCGTATAAAGCGCATTTAAAGTAATTGTTGAAACCGCTGTTTGACGACGGATTTGTTCAAGTTGCGTGCGTTGCAAAATCGGACTTTCGATAACGAGCTGTTTGCTGTTTTCTGAAAAGGTTGGTTTTGCGCCTAAAGCCACGCGCAATGTCATACCGTCACTTTCACGAATTGAATCGAGCGGTGGATTGGTCACTTGCGCGAAACGTTGGCTGAAATAACGCGACATACCACCTTCGCCACCAGAAAGCGCGTTCGGTGCAAGCCCGTAGCCCATCGCCGAAATACGTTCCATGCCTGTCGCTAAAATTGGGTCGAGCAAAAAGCGGAAACTTTCTTGATTGAGCGAATATGCGGTAAAACGTTGGTCAACATTCAACTCGTTTTCGTCGCTAAGTTCGCTTAAATCCACTTTTGGCAAGTCTGACAAATTCACAGCGCGTTGTTTTAACAATGCGGCGTAATCTTTTTCTTTAGCGAGTTTTGCTAAAACTTGGTGCGAATCGTAGGCTTCGCCTGTGCTGTGATCAAAATACAGCATCCCGCCTGCTTCAATACGTCCACGTTTTAAAACATCTTGCGGTGGAAAATCAATTTGCCCTGCTTCGGACATAACAGCTAAATAATCGCCTGTTTCCACCGAACGTAACGGACGCAAACCTAAGCGATCTAAACGCGCACCAACACGAATGCCATCATTGAAAATCAACGCTGCTGGACCATCATTTTTTTCTTCGTACAAGCTGAAGTATTCAAGCATCGCGCGAACATCAGGCGACAATGTGGTGTCGTTTTCCCAGGCTGGCGGCATCATCGCTAAAATCGCTTCAACGATATTCAAATTATCTTCGTTAATGCGGCGCGTTAAAGTTTGGTCTAAACGGCTCGAATCCGATTGTCCATTTGGAAAACACACCGATTTATTGTGTTGACGTGCAATCGCGTTTTCGCTGAGACGATTTTTTTTGTCGGTATTTAATTCGCCGTTGTGCGCCATATAGCGGAACGGTTGCGCCATCATCGTGGCAGGCGCGGTGTTGGTTGAAAAACGAGTATGGAAAAATAACGTACTGATTTCGTGGTCAGTGTCGTATAAATCTTTAAAATACGGAATCACTTCGCCCGAATTCAAACGACCTTTATAAACTTGTGTGCGTGAACTCATTGAAAGTGGGTAAAAACCAGCAAGTTCTGGACGAGTAAAACCTTCCACTTCGATGGTGACTAACGCTTTTTGAACGTGTTTTTCAAATTCTTCGTGTGACGCATTTTGTAAATGTGCAGGGCGACCAAAAATAAATTGTTCGATGGGTAATTGCGCTTTGACTGCGGCGACATTGATAACAGCGTTATCAACAGGAATCACACGACGAGCAATTAACGGTAAGTCAAATTCTTTAAAATGACGTTCTACGAGTTCATTGGCTGATGAATCATAATGCGCGTGGTCAGCAGGGAAAAAGAAGTTGGCAACACCAAATTGACCAAGTTCTAAATTTGGATTACTGGTGAGTTTACGAAAAAATTTCAATGACAAATCGATATTCACGCCCGCGCCATCGCCCACACCTTCTGCACTCATGCCACCACGATGTGGAATTGTGCATAATGCTTCGTGCGATTTGACTAACAAATCGTGTGTTTGCAAACTGCGTTTGTGGGTGATAAAACCAACGCCGCAACTGTCTTGCGAGCCGTCAGCGTCATAAAGCAACGGTTGTGAATTGCTCAATTGAGATTGTGTTGTCATTGATTTAAGCCTTTATTCTTCTTCTACATTGCTCAGTTGCAATGTCTAACTATTTGTTTTTAATTAAGTGTTGACTGAAATAAAAACATCCATGTTCTTTCAGTAAAATCCGCCAATCTTATCATAATTTGGATAAGATTCGACTTTTCTGTGCAATTTACATGCAAATTTTAATGTACTACCACCATTCTTTTGCTTTTGCTAAATAGCCTGACGGGTCAATCGGGACGTTTTCTAATGTTAAAAGTTCACCTAATTCATTCATCGCTTTGTGATAAACACGCCGCTTAAAATACACTACATCTTGTAACGGTTCCCAATAATCGACCCATCGCCAGCCATCAAATTCAGGATTGACACAATGGTCAAAACACACATTCGAATCGGGCGCAATCAGTCTAAGAATGTACCAAATTTGTTTTTGTCCAATGCACAACGGCAGTGAATGTTTGCGAACATAACGGTCTGGTAACTGATAACGTAACCAATAGCGGGTGCGTCCTAAAAGTTGAACATGGTGTTGTTGTAGACCTGTTTCTTCCCACAACTCCCGATACATTGCCGCTTCAGGATCTTCATTTGGATTGATACCGCCTTGCGGAAATTGCCATGAATTTACCCCCACTCGTTTTGCCCAAAACACGCGACCCTCGTCATTACAAAGGATGATACCCACATTGGGTCTATATCCTTTTGAGTCTATCATGTTAAAAATAACCTGTTTGTTTACTGCCTGCCATCTGTTTGAAATGGTGCATAATGCTAGAATAACAGCGTGGTCAGGTCGTCTATAATGACAGCATTGTTCCATAAAAAAATGCGAGATACCAGCGCGTACTTTTTCTTTTAACCACTTTCTAGTAAAAAAGATGACTTTAGCAATTTTTGATTTAGACAACACGTTAATCGCCGATGACAGCGATTTTTTATGGGGACAATTTTTGGTCGATCAAGGTATTGTTGATAAAACGATTTATGAACAAACGAATGCCCAATTTTATGAAGATTACAAAAGCGGTACCCTTGACATGCTGGCGTTTCTACGCTTTGCATTAAAACCACTTACGGAACATTCACTTGAACAACTGTATGTTTGGCGAAAACAATTTCTGACTGAAATTATTACTCCCATTTTATTAACGTCGGCAAAAGAATTGGTCGAAAAACATCGCGCACAAGGTGACACGTTGCTCGTAATTACCGCGACAAATCGTTTTATTACGACTCCCATTGTTGAGATGTATGGCATTGAGAATTTAATTGCGACGACACCGGAATTGATTGATGACCGTTACACAGGTGAAATTATTGGTGTTCCCTGTTTCCAGGACGGGAAGGTGACACTGTTAAATACATGGTTAAAACAGACAGGAGAGTCATTAACGGGGAGCTATTTTTACAGTGATTCGTTTAATGATTTACCACTGTTAAAACTGGTGGATAATCCTGTTGCCGTTGACCCAGATGATAAATTACGGCACTTTGCAAAAGAACATGCGTGGGAAATTTTGAGTTTACGCGCTTAATTTTAAGAATGAGGCGATTGAGCAAGGTAGTAACATTCTTCGTGAAACTGTTCTAAAACCGCCACGACATTTTTATCGAGCTTACTTTCTGAGACCATGTCATTCATAATCAGTTTGATTTCTTGTAAATTTAACGAATCACGATAGGGGCGTTTTTGTACAAGAGCTTGAAAAATGTCGGCAACCGCAACAATTCGCGCGCCCAAATCCAATTCATTTGCCGATAAATGAAATGGATAACCTGTTCCAATTAAATTTTCATGGTGATAACCTGCCCATTCCGCAATTTTGGTATGAGGAAAAACGATTTTTAATACCTGCATCGTATCGAAACTATGACGTAACATACACGCGCGTTCACTTTCATTAAGTGGCGCGTGTTTCCCTAAAATATAATCTGGTACGCGTAATTTACCTAAATCATGCAGCATGCCTGCTAATTCGATATGTTGCTGTTCTTCGCGACTAAACCCCATTTTTTTAGCCAAAAATCTCGCTAACACTGCCACATATTTAGAATGTTCTTTCGTGTAATGACTTTTTGCATCAATCACCTTAGAGAAAAGCAAGGCAATACTTAATAGCATTGGAAAACTTGCAAATTTACGCACCGACAATGAGGCATAGGCGCGCACGGACGCGTCAATATAACTTGCATCCATTGCTAACCAAAAGGATTCCCGTTTGCTCATTTCACAAAAAATATCCACTAAAATCGGCGCAAAAAATGATCCCCGAAAGGCTTGAATCTCTTCTACGATATGGTGTTTTTTGAGCAAAATATCACTGTCTCGCCGATTAAAATTTACATATTTTGCTTGTAAAAAATCGACCCGATCTACCAAAAAAATCAAATTTGCTGCCAATTTATCATTTGCAGATAAATCTAGCTTTTTCAACTCAGACCAATGCGTATGATGATGCAAAATCCAAGGCGCATATTTTTCAAAGGCTGGGCAATCGCTCAAATAACGATGCCCATGTACACAATGATTTTGTGCATTTATCCATTCAAGTTCTGAAATAATATGCGTATGTTCTTCTGTGTTTGAAACTCCACAATCATGCAACATGCCTGCATAAAGCATATCCAATTCAGTTTGTTCCCCCCATTCCAGTGCTTTGGCAATACTTGCTGCCATTAACGCAACGCGCTTGCCATGATGCACTTCTGTCACACCGACTAAATCAAGTGATGAGCCTAACGAGCAAATGACATCGTGAAAGACTAATTCCATTTTAAATAACCACAAAAATTATTAGATTGATAAATATACATAAAAAAACCATTAAACACATTTATACGATTTTCAAAAATCAGACTTCTTTGATACTCACACTTTGTTACCATGAAAACGTGTCATCTCACCATGAAAATATTCAACACTAAATACACGAAGGTTATAAGCTATGACGATTATGAATTCTTTAGAAAATTTGCGTTCAGAGTTTATCTCGCAAGTCAATGAACTCTTAACACAACAAAGTCACACCAATCATAAGGCTGCTAAAATGATTAGTGTCAATGATCAGCTACAACAAGATATTTTTGAACAGTTACTGTCAGTGCTACATGCTGAAGATCTAAACGCTGCGAGAAAAGCTGCAGCACATGCACTTCACGCCTGTAATCAGCTTGACTCCAGTATTCATTTTTTGCTATCTCAACGCATGGATGAGCAAAAAATACGTGAAGCAGATATTCAAAACTTTACTTTTGAATTCAACAAAACAGTAGACAATCTTGCTGGTGTCCTTGTAAAAAACCACTAGATTTGAAAGACATTTTGTTATTCTTAGTCGTTTTAAATATCTCGCCGTTTTCATGCTTTGAAAAAAAGAATGAAAACGGCGTTTTTCTTTAGTCTATTTTGCAATCATCTGAAAAATATATATAATTACGAGTTCTTTTATCGAGCATCCCGCTCCTCCTTGCTTTACCATTTTATAAATAGTGATGGAAGGCTTAACCAAAAGGAAACATAATGCGACACTACGAAATTGTCTTTTTAGTTCATCCTGACCAAAGCAGTCAGGTACCTGCAATGATCGATCGTTATAAAACGATCATCGAAGCTACCTCAGGAAAAATCCACCGTTTAGAAGATTGGGGCCGCAGACAAATGGCGTATCCAATCAAAAAAGTACACAAAGCACATTACATTTTAATGAATATTGAATGTGACCAAGTGGCATTAAACGAACTTGAAACAGGTTTCCGTTTTAATGATGCCATTTTGCGTAGCATGATTTTGTTACAAGAAGAAGCGATTACTGAACCGTCTATCATTGCCACTTCAACAGCAGAAGAAAATAGAGCCGCTGAAATCCGTGCAAAAGAAGCCGCAGCACGTGAAGAAAATGCAGCGCGTGAAGCAGTCTTAGCCGCTGAAAGCGACATTGATGATTTAGATGATGTCGACGATGACGACTTTGATGCTGACGATTTAGCAGACTAATCCTTATTTACATTCATTACGGAATTAACATGGCACGCAACATCAGACGTAAAAAATTCTGCAGCTTTAATGCAGAAAACAGCAGTCAAATTGATTACAAAGATTTAAGTTTGTTAGGCGATTACATTACTGAAACAGGTAAAATCGTCCCAAGTCGTATTACTGGTACACCTGCAAAATACCAAAGACAAATTTGCACCGCAATTAAACGTGCGCGTTATATTGCGTTATTGCCTTATTGCGACGCACACAAATAAATCAAAACTGATGGGATTTCTGGCAACTTACATCATGCGAGGGCGATGGCAAGCCGTTACGGCGGCAAGTGCCTTGGCATTTTTATCGTTGTATATGCCGCCCATTAGTATTGTAAGTTCGGCAGTCGTGGCGTTAGTGACACTACGGCGTGGAGCTTATGAAGGATTAACGGTTTTTGCAAGTGCATTAGCTACTATTGGTATGTTAGGCATGTTAATGGGGAGTGCGCAATTTACGCTACTTTATGGCGTAGTGTTATGGCTGCCCATCTGGTGTATTGCAGTTTTACTGCGTACGGGTCGACAACTCTCATTAACAATTGAAAGTGCGGTATTGCTTGGCGGCATTGGCATCATTGGTTTTTATTTGTACAAACCCGACGCTGTAAGCATGTGGCAAAATCTGTTGGCACAAATGGCTCCCAATAATGTCTCGTTAGAAGCCATACAACCCAACTTAGAAGTGATTGCTCATTACATGACTGGGATTGTCGCCGCAGGCACAGTGTTTGGTTGGATATTTGCGTTGTTTTTGGCGCGCTGGTGGCAGGCAGAGTTGTATAACCCCGGTGGTTTTAGAGCAGAATATCTAAATTTGTCTACGTCACCGCGATTAGCATTAGGAAGTGTTATTTTAGTTGGGTTTGCCGGTCTTACCTCTGGCGGTATGTCAGAACTTGCTTGGAATTTGAGCATTCTTGTGTTTGTGCTGTATACCTTTATTGGAACTGCCGTCATACACAGTCTACTTGCATCATTGAAACAAGCTCGTTACTTAGTCATTGGTTTTTATATCACGTTATTTTTGATTCCCCATTTCTTGATTCCCGTCGCCACAGTTGGAGTCAGTGATGCGTGGTTGAAATTGCGTCAAAAGCTAAACGCGCAGTGAAATGATTGCTAAAAAACCGTTAATCATACATTTTATGCACTAAATTTTGGTGCAAATCATTACGAAATAAATTACACGAGGATGTAAAGATGGAAGTAATTCTTCTTGAAAAAATAGCGAATTTAGGCAGTTTAGGCGACAAAGTCAGCATCAAAAATGGCTACGCAAGAAACTACTTAATTCCAAAAGGTAAAGCAGTTGTTGCAACAGCGAAAAAAATCGCTGAATTTGAAGTTCGTCGTGCAGAATTAGAAAAAGTTGCCGCTGAAAAATTAGCGGCTGCTCAAGCACGCGCTGATGCGTTAAGCAAATTGCACATTTCTATCGAACACAAAGCGGGCGATGAAGGTCGTTTATTTGGTTCGGTTGGTACACACGCGATTGCTGATGCCATTGTTAAAGCAGGCGTTCAAGTGGATAAAAGCGAAATTCGTTTGCCACACGGCACGATTCGCCATTTAGGCGATTTTGAAGTGCATGTGCATTTGCACGCTGATGTTAACGCGGTTTGTGCTGTTAAAATCACTGCTGAGGCTTAATTTTCAGCACGAAAGGCGTGAAGTCTAACTTTGCGCCTGACGGCTTCTTACTATGCGACGACTTTATTCGTTTCTTTTTTATTGCGCCATCCCTTTCGTTATTTCGCGTCTATTGTGGCGCAGTCTTAAAAATCCTGCTTACCGTCAACGTTGGTTAGAACGTTTTGGCATTTATACACAGAGTTATACACAGGATGTCATTTGGTTTCATGCGGTTTCAGTTGGTGAATGCGAGGCTTTGTTTCCACTGATTCATTTGTTGCAGTCACGCCAACCGCAATTATCCATTTTGATTACAACCACCACACCAACAGGTTCTGCGCGTGTAAAAACCGTTTTAGGTAATAGTGTGCAACACGTTTATCTGCCTTATGATTTGCCTGATGTTATTGCCCGTTTTTTAAAAACGTTTAAGCCTAAAATTGCGGTAATTGTCGAAACAGAAATTTGGGCAAATCTTTTCCACGCTTGCGCTAAAAAACAAATTCCACTGTATTTAATTAACGCACGATTATCCGAAAAATCTGTGCGCGGTTATCAAAAGATTCCATCGTTAGTGATTCCCACGTTAAATACGATGACGAAAATTGCCACCCAAACAGAAACAGATAGAGAACGTTTTATAGAAATTGGCGTAAATCCGAATATCGTAGAAAATTTAGGCAATATTAAATTTGACGTAACGATTTCAGATGATGTTTTAAGTCAAGGTGTTGCGTTAAAAACAGAACTTTTTAAAAACCGTTTCGTTTTCTTAGCCGCTAGTACACACGAAGGCGAAGAAGTTTTATTGCTTGAGTGTTATAAAAAACTCAAATTACAAATTCCAGAATTACTGTTAGCCATTGCACCACGGCATCCAGAACGATTTGCCGTTGTTGAAAATTTAGCGAAAAATGCCTACTTAAATATCGTCACGCACACGTCACAGCAATCGTGTACAAAAGAAACAGATATATTTTTAATCGACACATTAGGCGAATTAAAATTATTTTACGCAACTGCCGACATAGCGTTTGTGGGCGGAAGTTTAGTGCCTATTGGCGGACATAATGTGTTAGAACCTGCGGCTGTTGGCGTGCCTGTTTTGTTTGGCTTAGAAATGCACAATTTCGCGTTCATTGCTAACAAAATGTTAGACGCAAAAGCCGCCATGCAATGTGAAAATATCACCGAATTAGAAACTCAAATCGCAAAACTGTATAACCAACCCGAATTAAGAAAGTCATTAACTGCAAACGCAAAAAAATTCGTTGCCCAAAACCAAGGCGCGACGGAGAAAATTTATAATTTATTAAACCTTGAATCTTTCACCTGAAAAACTATGACCCAAAAACTCTACATTCAAACCAACGGTTGCCAAATGAATGAATACGACTCGGACAAAATGCGCGACGTATTGCAAGCCTCGCACGGGTTTGAATTAACGGATAATCCTAAATTGGCGGACGTTTTATTACTTAACACCTGTTCGATTCGTGAAAAAGCGCAGGAAAAAGTGTTTTCGGCGTTGGGGAAATGGCGAAAAATTAAAGACAAACGCCCTGATGTCATCATCGGTGTGGGCGGTTGCGTTGCCAGTCAAGAAGGTGCTGCCATTCAAAAACGTGCTCCGTATGTGGATATGGTTTTTGGGCCGCAGACATTGCACCGGTTGCCACAATTACTCAACGAAGTTCGCCAACAACATAAACCCGTCGTCGATATTTCGTTTCCTGAAATTGAAAAATTCGACAACATGCCCGAAGCCAAAGCCGATGGCGTAAAAGCGTTTGTGTCAGTGATGGAAGGTTGCAGTAAATATTGTACTTATTGCGTTGTGCCATACACACGCGGTGAAGAAATCAGTCGTCCATTGGACGATGTTTTGGCAGAAATTAAAGTGTTAGCCAAGCAAGGCGTGCGCGAAATCAATTTGCTTGGTCAGAACGTGAATGCCTATCGCGGTGAAATGGTGGACGGTGAGATTGCCGATTTTTCGCTGTTGCTTCATGCTGTAGCAGCCATTGAAGGTATTGATCGGTTACGTTTTACCACCTCGCACCCAATGGAATTTACTGACGAATTGATTGAAGCCTTTGCTGAAATTCCAAAACTGGTAAACCATCTGCATTTGCCTGTCCAAAGTGGCAGTAATGCCATTTTGCAAAAAATGAAACGTGGTCACGTTGTCGCTGACTATAAAGAAATTATCCGCAAACTGCGTGCAGTGCGCCCAGACATCAGTTTATCGTCTGATTTCATTATTGGTTTTCCTGGTGAAACGGATGTTGAATTTGAAGAAACGATGGCATTTATTGACGAAATTGGTTTTGATTTTTCATTCAGTTTTATTTACAGCGCACGTCCTGGAACGCCTGCCGCAGAATTTACCGATGATGTCCCGTTAGACGTTAAAAAACTGCGTTTAGAGCGTTTCCAAAATCGCATCAACGAAATGACCATGGCAATTTCAGAAGGCATGATTGGTAGCACGCAAACCGTGTTAGTCGAAGGACAATCGAAAAAAAATCCGTTACAAATGCAAGGTCGTACAGAAAATAATCGTGTAGTGAATTTTATTGGGCATCCGCGTCTAACGGGACAATTTGTAAATGTCGTAATTACCGAAGCGATGCCAAATTCATTGCGTGGTCGCATGATTGATTTAGCGGCGAGCGCGGCATGAGTTCACAAGAATTATTTTTACTGCCAGATGACAACGACCGTTTGTTAAATTTTTGTGGGCAATTCGATGAGCATTTACGTCATTTAGAAAAACGTTTAGGGGTACAAATTGCCAATCGGGGGAATCATTTTCAAATTGATGGCGAGGAAAATGTTGTGACCGGTTGTTGTGCGGTCATGCAAACACTTTACACGGCAACAGAAAAAGATTTTTTAACGCCGGAAATGGTGCATTTAGCGTTGCAAGAAGCCTCAATTGAAGTCAGTTTACATCCTGAAACGCACACGCCTGCACCGGTTGTAATTAAAACTAAACATGGCTTAATTAAAGGGCGTGGCGCAAATCAAATTGGCTATTTGCAAAAAATTGTCACGCACGATGTAAATTTTGGCATCGGACCTGCGGGAACAGGGAAAACATATTTAGCCGTTGCTTGCGCAGTTAATGCGTTGCAAACAGAGCAAGTTCGTAAAATTATTTTGGTGCGTCCAGCCGTTGAAGCAGGTGAAAAATTGGGATTTTTACCTGGTGATATGGCGCAAAAAGTTGACCCTTATTTACGACCACTTTATGACGCACTGCATGAAATGCTTGGCATTGAGCGTGTTGAAAAATTGCTCGAAAAAGGCGTGATTGAAGTTGCACCGCTCGCGTTTATGCGAGGTAGAACGCTTAACAATGCCTTCATCATTCTCGACGAAGCGCAAAATACAACCGTTGAACAAATCAAAATGTTTTTAACGCGACTTGGTTTTGGTTCAACAGCTGTAATTACGGGTGACATTACACAAATCGATTTACCGCACGAAAAAATGTCCGGCTTACGTCATGTGTTAAATGTTTTGCAAAACATAGAAGGCATTAGTTTTACCTTTTTCAGTTACCGCGATGTTGTCCGCCATCCATTAGTGCAACGTATTGTCGAAGCCTACGATGCTTTTGATAAAAAACAAAATACGCCCGAATGAATATTATCGAAATTCAACGCATTTGCGAAACCCCTTCACAACCCACTGATGAACAGTTAGAACGTTGGGTGAATACCGCTTTAGCCGATTTAAAAGAAGATTTTGAACTGGTGATTCGGATTGTAGACGAAAATGAATCCGCGCAACTTAACGATACCTATCGCCACAAACAAGGTTCAACAAATATTCTCAGTTTTCCGTTTGACGTCCCAGACGACGTAGATTTAAATTTGCTGGGTGATTTGGTGATTTGTGCGCCGGTTTTAGAACGTGAAGCCATGCAGCAAAATAAACCGTTGCAAAATCATTGGGCGCATATCGTGATTCATGGCACGCTGCATTTGCTTGGTTACGACCATATTGATGAAGTAGAGGCTATCGAAATGGAAAATCAAGAAATTGCTTTATTACAGACATTATCAATTCCTAACCCTTATGAAGATGGTTCTGACTTATGAGTGACGAATATCCTTCCCTAACGCCACAAAAAACGTGGCTGGACAAACTTAGTCAATTATTAACGGGCGAACCGCAAGATATTGACGATTTATTGGAATTACTACGCGAAGCAAAAGAACGCAGTTTGCTTGATACTGACGCGCTATCGATGATTGAAGGTGTGTTGCAAGTTTCACAAATGCGTGTGCGTGACATTATGATTCCGCGTGTACAAATGATTGTCTTGCCTAAAGAAGCCACGCTGGAAAGCATTTTGCCGTTGGTCATTGAGTCCGGTCATTCGCGCTATCCCGTGATTGACGGCGACAAAAGTAAAGTGATTGGCGTTTTGCTGACCAAAGATTTATTGGTTAAAGTGTTTGAAAATAAAAATCTTACTGTGCAAGAAATCATGCGTTCCATTAGCATCGTACCGGAAAGCAAACGCCTGAATGTTTTGCTTAAAGAATCGCGCACAAACGGAAATCACATGGCTGTTGTCGTGGATGAATATGGGCAAGCGGCAGGACTTGTCACCATTGAAGACGTGTTAGAGCAAATCGTGGGCGATATTGAAGACGAACACGATGATCATGATGATGAAAATTATGTATTTCAACGCAGTGAAAATGAATACATGTTGAAAGCGTTAATGCCAATAGATGATTTTGACGAATATTTCAATACGCAACTGGCAACGGATGAATACGATACGATTGGTGGTTTTATTGTAAGTCAACTTGAACACATGCCGCATAAAGGCGAAAGTCTTGAAGTGAATAATTTAAAATTTGAAGTCATCAAAGCGGATAGTCGGCGCGTCCATTTAATCAAACTCAAAAAATTAAAATAATCAAAAACGTTATGACACCGCCGAATCAATTTGTTACGTTGCAATTTATTAGTCGAACGGTAAGGCGTTTTTTGCCAAACTCTCAGGCTGTTTCACTTGCGATTATTTTGTTTGTTAGTTTTGTGCTGATTTATTCGCTGTCTGATTTATTGATGCCAGTTTTTGTGTCTATCGGAATTGCTTATTTGCTCGAAGCGATAGTGCAAAAACTAGAGCGGTTCAACATCCCTCGCCTCGCCGCTGTTTCATTAGTCTTTTCGTTATTTGTTACTTGCCTTGTTTTTTTATTGTTTATTTTAATTCCCATTATCTCGCAGCAAGCCGTGGAATTAGTTCAACAAGTCCCCGAAATCATCAGCCCCGCGCAAACAGGCATTATGCGTTTGCCTAAGCTGTATCCGAAATTGATTTCTGAAAGCAAAATTCAAGAAATTCTATTCGTTGTGCAAAAAGAATTGCTTGGATATGGGCAAAGTCTGCTTTCTGTTTCTGCGGCATCGGTTGTTGGTTTAATTAGCGCGATGATTTATTTGTTTCTCGTGCCGATGATGGTGTTCTTTTTATTAAAAGACAAAGACCTATTGATGGCGTGGTTTACGCAGTTTTTGCCTAAAGAACGTAATTTAAGTATTCACGTTTGGCATGAAGTCGATACGCAAATTGGAAATTATGTACGAGGTAAGTTTGCGGAAGTATTGATTTTATGCGTTGTCAGTTATGTAACTTACTCTGTGATGGGTTTGAATTACGCATTATTGCTAGCTGTTTTAATGGGATTACAAGTGATTTTGCCTTACATTGGCGCAACACTGGTAACGTTTCCCGTTTTAGGTGTAGCGTATTTTCAATTCGGTTTAACCGCCGATGACTTTATGGCAATTGTGATAGCTTATGCGATTATTCAAGCCGTGGATGGTGTGTTGCTTGTGCCATTATTATTCTCTGAAGCCGTTAATTTACATGCGATTGCCATCATTGTGGCGATTTTATTTTTTGGCGGCTTGTGGGGATTTTGGGGGGTATTTTTGGCAATTCCACTTGCAACGGTTGTCAAAGCCGTTTTAACCGCCTGGCCGCGCTTAGGTGAAACATCTCAATTTTAATAACAGCCACATCCTCCACCACCTGTTGCACCACCACCTGAAGCCGCTTCACGACTGCCGTATTGATGCGTGCGAAAACTGCTTTGCAAGGGTGAGGGTTCTAAACTCATTTCTGCTTTTGCCAACGTACCTCGTTCCCATGGTAACACCGTGCTACACCCAGTAAGATAGAAGTAAAAAGTGAATAATAAAAGGTAAAAAAGACGACACATCGTTTTATTTTTCAGCGAGTAACTTTGCAATTTGTAATTTTAATTCTTCGGTTTCGCCTTCACGAAAACCTTGATGAAGGTAGCGAATCACTCCATGTTTATCAATTAAATACGAAGTTGGCATCGCTTCGACATTAAAACTTTTTGCACACTGCTCACCACCATGATTGGCAATCGTAAATTGCGACGGATGATGCGCTAAAAAAGCATGGGCATCGTCGATTTGTTCATCTAAATTTACGCCGATAATATGCAAACCTTGATTACCAAATTCATGCGTCAATTGATTTAAGAAAGGAAATGATTGCAAACACGAACCGCACCATGATGCCCAAAAATCGACATAAACAACTTTACCGTTGTATTCATGAAAATGAACAGGTGTGTTGTTTAGCGAAGTTAGCACGCAATCGGGGGCATTTTCCCCGATAGTTACCGCATTTGCATTTGTGATAAAAACCGTTATTGCTAGACACTGCAACAAAAATTGAATTTTTTCTATCATGGGAAAAATATTATTGATCTTGCAAAGAAATTGTATCCGTTCCCGCATGATCTCCTTGATTAGACTCACAATGATAAACAAATGAATAATTCACTTTCCCGACACCATTTTTATTTACCGTAATGCGGTATGCCCCTGCGCCACCATTCACTTCAGCCATACGACTTGGCTTACTATCTCCGCTAGTTAAATCTGTCACATTCGTGGCAAAGGAATCCTTGGCAATTTGCGCACAAGTGCTAACAGGTAAACCAAGCAACA
>DALYHZ010000017.1:0-18518 GCA_031970635.1 Methylococcaceae bacterium
CACTGATTCACAACTTTTACATGCCACCGATGTTGCCGCTGAAGCCGCAAAAAGTTCGACTGATTTTCTCTTAGAACGACTATCGCGTTTTACGGTAAAAGGTGTGAGTGCCACAGGTGGTTTTGTCGTAGGTTTTAAAATGGGGTAATTTTGAACAAAAAATTAGGACATAAAAAAGGCGGTGTTGTTCTAAACAACACCGCCTTTTTATTTGCTGAAATTTAGCCTACCCAAACTCGCGCATTTCTAAAAATGCGTAACCACGCGCCATCTTCAACCCAATCATTTGGATGCCAAGAGTTTTGTAAGGTTCTAAAACAACGTTCAGGATGTGGCATCATGATGGTAACTTTGCCATCCGTTGTCGTTAATCCCGTTACACCAAACGGTGAACCATTTGGATTTGCAGGGAAATCAGTCGTCGGAACACCACGCGAATCAACATAAGATAACGCAATCATTTTGGCTTCAACAGCGGCTTGCAAGTTTTGCGAAAACACCGCGCGACCTTCACCATGCGCCACGACAACAGGCATTCTTGAACCTGCCATGCCTGCGAACAAAATCGAAGGCGATTCTTCCACTCGAACCATTGCAACCCGCGCTTCAAATTGTTCCGAATTATTACGCGCAAAACGCGCCCAGTGTTGTGCATTTGGAATAATTTCTTTCAAACCTGAAAGCATTTGGCAACCGTTACACACGCCTAAACTAAAGGTATCTTCACGGGTAAAAAATGCCGCAAATTCGTCTCTGGCTTTTGGATTAAACAAAATCGATTTCGCCCAACCGCCGCCAGCCCCTAAAACGTCACCGTAAGAGAAACCACCGCAAGCCACTAACCCTTTGAAATCTTGCAAGCTTACACGACCTGAAATGATGTCACTCATGTGAACATCAATGCTTGAAAATCCTGCTTTATCAAATGCCGCCGCCATTTCAACGTGACCATTTACGCCTTGTTCACGCAAAATCGCTACTTTTGGACGACTTAAATTTAAAAATGGTGCGGCAACATTTTCATTTACATCAAATGTCAAAAGTGCGTGCAAACCGCCATCAGTGTCGTCAGCGATTTGTTCAAATTCTTGTTTGGCACACGCTGGATTATCACGCAAGGCTTGCATCCGATAACTTAATTCTGACCACGTTTTTTGTATATTTGCACGGCTTTCGCTATAGATGATTTCGCCTGATTTTGAAATGTTCAAACGTTGATTTTCATGCGTGCCAACGGTGCCGATTTCAAACACGCAATCAATCAAACCGTTATGCGTGAACAATGTTTTAACGCTTTCTAAATCTTCTCGTTTAACCTGAACGACTGCGCCTAATTCTTCGTTAAATAATTCGCTTAAAACATCGCCATTTAAATTTAGATTCACTTCCAAACGGCTTGCAAAAAGCATTTCTGCCGCAACCGCTAGCAAACCACCATCCGAACGGTCGTGATAAGCAAGCAATTTTTGTTGTTGATTTAAGGTTTGAATTGATTCAAAAAACGCTTTCAAACGTTTTGCATCGTCCACGTCTGGGCAGTTATCACCGAGTTGGTTATAAACTTGCGCCAACACTGAACCGCCCAAACGATTTTTACCTGCACCTAAATCAATCAATAGCAACACGCTATTTTCAATCGCTTGCAATTCGGGGGTGAGCGTTTTCGTTGCATCCAAAACGGGGGCAAACGCTGTAATAATCAATGACAACGGCGCAGTCATGGTTTTTTCGCCAGCATCATCGCGCCAAACGGTTTTCATCGATAATGAATCTTTACCGACAGGAATTGCAATGCCTAACTCTGGGCAAAGCTCTAAACCAACCGCTTTGACGGTATCAAACAACGCCGCGTCTTCACCTTCAACGCCTGCTGCTGCCATCCAGTTTGCGGACAATTTCACATCGCGTAAGGCATCAATTCGCGCCGCCGCTAAATTCGTCAACGCTTCACCAATTGCCATACGTCCCGAAGCAGGCGCGTTAATTACTGCAATCGGTGTGCGCTCGCCCATTGCCATCGCTTCGCCTGTTGTGGCTTGAAAACCCGATGTTGTGACCGCGACATCTGCCACTGGAATTTGCCAACGTCCGACCATTTGGTCACGCGCCACTAAACCCGTTACCGAACGGTCGCCGATATGAATTAAGAAACTTTTATCTGCAACCGCTGGAAACGCTAATACGCGGTTAATCGCTTCAGAAAGTTCGATGTTTTCTGTGTTAAATACGGTGATTTTAGATTCAACGTGTTCAACCGTTCGGTGCATTTTGGGTGGTTTGCCGAATAAAACCGACATCGGTAAATCAACAGGTTTGTCGCCCAATAAATTATCCGAAAGGCTTAAATGTTCTTCGTCAGTCGCTTCACCGATGACCGCATACAAACAGTGTTCACGTTCGCAGAAGGCTTTAAATAATTCGAGTGATTCAGGTTTGATGGCGACAACGTAACGTTCTTGCGCTTCGTTACACCAAATTTGCATTGGCGACATGCCCAAATCAGCGTTTTGTACGTTGCGTAATTCAAAACGTCCGCCGCGTTCACAATCGTGGATAATTTCAGGTACGGCGTTTGATAAACCGCCTGCGCCAATGTCGTGAATCGATACAATCGGTGTATTTTCACCAAGTGCGTTGCAGTGGTTGATGACTTCTTGGCAACGGCGTTGCATTTCAGGGTTTTCACGTTGCACGCTGGCAAAATCGAGCGTTTCAGAACTTTCACCAGACGCTTGCGACGATGCCGCGCCGCCACCTAAACCAATCAACATCGCAGGACCACCTAAAATAATAATGAGCGAACCTGCTGGAATCGGTTGTTTTTTAATCAGCATCGGACGAATCGAACCTAAACCACCTGCAATCATAATCGGTTTGTGATAACCGCGAAGTTCATTGTCACTGTTTAAAACAGGTTGTTCAAAAGTTCGGAAATACCCCGTTAAATTCGGACGACCAAATTCATTATTAAACGCCGCGCCGCCGAGCGGAGCTTCAATCATAATGTCGAGTGCAGAGGCGATGCGTTCAGGTTTGCCGTGATTTTGTTCCCACGGTTGCGCGAAATCAGGAATTTGCAAATGTGACACGGAAAAACCAGTTAAACCTGCTTTGGGTGTTGAACCACGACCTGTTGCGCCTTCGTCACGAATTTCACCACCCGAACCTGTTGCCGCGCCTGAATAGGGCGAAATTGCAGTTGGGTGATTATGCGTTTCCACTTTCATGAGTAAATGCGCGGCTTCATTTTGATACGCATATTCGCCTGTGTGAGGATTGCGAATAAATACCGCTGTTTCGGCATTTTCAACCACTGACGCATTATCGTTGTAAGCAGTCAAAATACCGTGTGATGAAACTTCGGACGTGTGGCGAATCATTTTGAAAAGTGATTGTGCTTGTTCGATGCCGTCAATTGTCCAACTCGCGTTAAAAATTTTGTGGCGGCAATGTTCCGAATTGGCTTGCGCGAACATCATCAGTTCTACGTCTGTAGGATTGCGTTCAAGTTGTTGAAATGCGTCCGTTAAATAATCAATTTCATCGGCTGACAACGCTAAACCAAGTTCAGTATTTGCAGAAACTAACGCGTCACGACCATTTTCAATCACATTCACACGTTGCAATGGTTGAGGCTCGTGATGCGCGAAAAGTTCTAAATTGGTTTGGTCGAAAATAACCGTTTGCGTCATGCGGTCGTGCAATTTTTTGGCAACGTTTTCGTTCAAAGGCGATGCGCTGACGATGAAGTATTCAATGCCTCGTTCGATACGTTCAATGCTTGTTAATCCACAACGGTGCGCGATGTCTGTAGCTTTGCTCGACCACGGCGAAATTGTTCCAGAACGTGGCACAACTAATAAACATTCGCCCGATTCTTCAACTTGCACAGTCGAGCCATACGTTAAAAGTTGTTCCAAAATGGTTTGTTGTTGTGGCGTAATATCACCCGAAACAAAATGCACAAATCGGGCAGTCACTTTTTGGATGTCTGATTGCACGGTTTGTAAATTGGCGAGTAGTTTTTCTAAACGAAATTCGGATAATGCGGCGGTACTGATTAGTTTTTGCATGTTTTTTTGATGAAGAAAGTGAAAAGTAGGTTAAGCCATTTAACGTTCAGAAAGGTGCATTTCACCGTTGCGTTGTTCGATGTTAAATTTCTGCAAAACGCTCATGCCAAGTAATGGCATTTCTAAATTGGGGTGAATAAGCACTTCAATATTTTTAAATTCAAAAGGACTCAGTGATAATTTTGATACATTGGCGATACAGACATGCGTTTCGCCATTTGCGGTGTTCACGGTAACAAATTTTTCAGAACAAATTATCTTCGCTTGTTTGGCAAGTGATAGCGGTAAAGAAATCGATGATGCCCCAGTATCTACAAGAAATGTTGATTTTGTACCATTGATTTCGCCAGCCATAAAATAATGACCTTGAAATTGTTTAAGCGTGATTTGTTTGCGTTCGACAGGCGGCAAATTAACTTTTATTTCCGTTTGTTTGCTTTCAGCGCATGGCGAATTTTGATAAGTTGCATCACGCCCATTTGTTAAACATTTATAAATTTCAGCAGAGGTTGCATGGCTAAAAATGCTAATTAAAAAAATGAGCCACCACGCTTCCCGTTTCATATTTATTTACTCAAATCAGTTTTAATCGCTTCAAATAAAATTATAAGTAATTTGTCATCTGAGCCGTCGGTAATCGGCTGTAATTCGGCATCTAAAACCGTCACTGCGGTTTTAGCATTTGTTTCGTGAAATTGTAAAACGTAGCTTTTTTCATTACTCACGAAACTATCAAAAACAGAAAATGTTTCGTCTAACACTGATTTTTCAGGTTCTGATTTTGGTTTGGTATCGACCACTTGGATTTGAATTTGCCCATCATCTTGATTGCGATTGAGAACCTCGATACCGCTACGACTTAATGCTTTACCAACAATTCGCCATGCTCGCACAGACGGTACATTTAAATTCAGTGTTGGCGCGTTTTCGTGCGTTACACTGACTTGAATTTCATCGCGCGATAATTCTGTTTCAGCTTTTGAAAGGGCAGGGCGATTTATAGGTTGTACAGATTCAGTTGCCGGCGCAATTGTCTTAGTAACCGTTTTTGAATTCGTTATTGGTTCAACTGGTGCGGTGCGGCTTGGCACAACAGGTTTTTGCATTAAATCTGCTGGAATAACTAACGGCGGCAGTTCATTAGTAAATTGATAATCCTTTTCTTTATCGGGAAACCAGCTTTGAATCGTACTGCAACCGCTCAGTTCACAAGCCACCACGAATAAAAAACCGCTTTTTCGAAGAACGTGGATTTGTTTTAAATTTATCATTTAAATCACACCTGCTTGACGCATAGCAGCACGGACAGTGTCAAAACATTCTTCGCTTAACCATGTCAGCGGCAAACGAATTCCTTTACCCATTAAACCCATTTCAGCGACCGCCCATTTCACGGGAATTGGGTTGGCTTGAATGAATAAACTGCTATGTAAACCAGTTAATTTACGGTCAATTTCTTCAGATAATTCCGCATCGCCGTTAATGGCGGCAATAATCATTTCATGCACTAAACGTGGCGCGACGTTACCGGTTACCGTAATTGTACCGTTACCACCCAATAAACAAAATTCGCGACTTGTCGCATCATCGCCGGTATACAGAGCAAAATCCGGGCGCGTTAATTCACGCAATTTCGTGACGCGAGATAAATCACCGGTAGCTTCTTTTACGCCGACAATATTAGGAATTTTTGCTAAACGTCCAATAGTTTCCGGCAACATATCGCACGCGGTGCGACCTGGAACGTTGTATAAAATTTGTGGAATGTCTACCGCTTCAGCAATGGCTTTGTGGTGTAAATACAGCCCTTCTTGCGTGGGTTTATTGTAATAAGGCGTGACGATTAAACACGCGTCTGCGCCTAATTCTTTTGCTTTGCGGGTTAAGTTAATCGCTTCGGTGGTGGAATTTGAACCCGTACCAGCGATAACAGGAATACGCCCAGCAACTTTATCTACTGTAAATTTAATAACGTGGCAATGTTCGTCTTCACTTAATGTTGCTGATTCGCCTGTTGTACCAACTGAAACTAAAGAATCTGTGCCTTGTTCAATGTGAAATTCGATTAAACGTGTCAAACTGTCGAAGTCTATAGCACCTTGACTGTCCATGGGGGTGACTAATGCGACAATACTACCTTGAATCATGAAAGCTCTCGATGAGGTTAAAAGTTAATTTTTTGTTACGCTTATTATCCACAAAATTTTTTATCATGTTTAGAAATTGTTTCAAAATTTATTGTCTTGCAATTAAAAAAGGGAACCCAAAATTGGATTCCCTCTTTTTTATGGTATTAAGTTTTAAAAACTACATACACATTTCCATGCTTGTATCCCATTTTTTACCATCAGGGCAAGTATGAACAGTTGGCGTGTTAGGTGTTACAGAAACAACACCAGGCACAACATTAACTTTCAAGGTCACCAGTTGATTGCTGGAAATTCCATTACTGTTGGTGGCTTTAACTTGATAGAACGTTTCACCATACCAAACCGTTTTCGCCGCCCATGTTACCAAACCTGTTTTAGCATCAATTGTCATACCATCAGGTTGATCCATAAGGCTGTAAGTAATTGGAAGATTCTTAGCATCTTTTGCAACCGCTTGGTAACTGTACGTTTTACCCGCATCAATGCTTGTAATAGGTTTAGAAGTGAATGAAACATCATTATTTGCAACGCACGAACCAGAAATTAAATTCCACATACCGCCTTTCCATTGCCATGATTTACCTGCTGGACATTCAAGCGTTATTTCCACTTTCTGCGTTGCATAACCGCCTTTGCCATCGCTTACGTTAATAACGTAAGGGAAAACAAAAGGTCCTTTTTTGTAAGCAGAAAACATGGTTTCTGTCCAGTTGATGGTCACTAAGCCGGTGTTGCTAATCGACATTTCACTAGGGATTTTGCCGTTTGCATCTTTAATGAATGACCATTTAGCACCGTCATACTGACCTGATCTGAGTGGCAACGAATAAGTCAACGAATCACCATCTTGATCGGTTGCTTGAACTTGATACGTTGTCGTTTCACCCATCACAGCAGTGAGTTTTTCAGGTGTTGACGTAATGACAGGGTCGTGATTTTTTGGCATCACAAAATTTTCTGACGCTACGCCACATTGATCTCCAGCAGGTGAATTCTTACAAGCTGTTTCAATCGTATGACAAGTATCACAACCGATTTGTGTATTTGCAGTGACCTTTATCACACTGCTTTTGAAACCAATACCTTTGATTTTATCTGCATCGAGATAACGGAAATCAAAAGTTCTATCAACAGGTGTTTTTGATAAACGAGTGCCTTTCAAATCATTACCATGACATGCTGCACATTGATTTTCACCATCTTTACCTGGCATGGTGGCATAAATATCGTGATAACCCGTGTAAGCAAGTTTATCTGTGGACTTTCTGGCATTTTTCGCCGCTTTCCACCAGTTCGGATCATTTACAGGGTGCATATTGTGAGGACCACCAAGAACGCCTGAATCGGGTTGAAGGTCTTTTTGGAAACGACCAGCGTCTAAGTCTTGTCCATTTTTAAACGCATCAGCGGTGTGACACACGCTACATTCTGAAATCGTTCCAGCATGTCCTTGTAATTCTAACGCCGTGACGTTGTCATTTGCATTCGGATTACGGTTTGCCCAAATTTCATGTGAACCACCGTGACATGCCGCACAAGCGACATTGCCATGAACATCTTTGCTGGTACGGTAAAGCGATTCTGAAATTGTCATCACGCTGTGGCGTGTGCTGTATTCTGAATCCATCCAATCATCTCTTGGAATATCGATAGGGGCACTAGGTTGCACAGCAAATCTATCCAAGAGTGGTTTGCGTGGTGTTGCTGATGGATCTTTACTATCAAATGCGCGACGCATAACGCCTGAACTAAAGGCTTCTGTTGTACCACCTTTGCCCGTTCCCCATTTGCCTAAGTTACCATCACCCATGTGACAAGAACCGCAATTGGGTTCTTCTAACCATTCAACACGTTTTGTATCACCTTCTTGTCCCGCTTTAGGTTTATCGTGTGCTTTACCAACTGCTGCCATATCGCCATGACAATCTGAACACGTTGTACCAGCGGTTAGCATTCTGTCTCGATATAATTGTTCACGATGTCCTGAATGGCAACGCAGACAACTTTGTTCCATCGGTAGCGATTTACCTTTTGCATCCATGGTTGGGAATAAGGTGTTGGGATTTGCCCCTTTGCTATCATCCCATTGCAACGGACGACCGCTTGCTTGACGCAAAATTTTGGTTTTATCTTTAGGGTCTAATTGAAGTCTGCCGTGGTATTTATGCAAGGCTTCGGAGAAAGTGGCGTAATACATCATATCGCCCGATTTTTCCCCCGGATGATTCACATTAAAACTTCCACCTTTTTGTATAGGCTTAACCATAGTGGCATGGCAACCCGTACAACTGTTTACCATATCTAAGCTATGTTCCCCAGTCTTTTCATCTTTACCGCCATTATCGATGAAATAATTGATGCCGAAATTGTCATAGAAATCATGCAATGCGCCAGCATTTCTAACAGCCGCATATTCTCTATCAGCTAGGCTTTGACTTGGATTCCCGTTTTTATCCACAGCATCATAAAATGTTGGAACTGAAAAGGCGGCAGTTTTATCACAGGCAGGAAGTTTGCAGTGATAACCGTTGTTATATTCCGGACTTGAATGAAAGGCTTCCTTGAACTGTGAGAAGTCAACTTCAGGATTTGCAGCAATTTTGCCTTTTTCGTGACATTCACTACAGTGAAAATCTTTTGCCGCAGAAACGACTGCATCAACCGTTGCTTCTTTAATCGGTTGCTTAGTTTTCGTATCAATGGCTTGAACACGCATTAACGGATAAGGGTTTACGCGCCCTGTGTCGTCAATATCTGTGATAGGAATGTTTTTTGCCGCAAAAGCGTGGTTTGCCTCATTGTAAGTAGCAAAACTTTGAAATGCATTACTTACAAAAGGATTATCAATTCCTGGCATAACACTTTGAATGCCAATCGCCATGCCTTTATCAGGTGCTTTAACATCGCCCCATGTTAAAGATGAAATCCAGTTCATCACTTTGTAATTTTTGCCAAGGATATCCGTTGTTGGGCGAACGGGAATTTCCCACATATCTGTTTTTTGAAGTAACGCACTTTGAAATGGCGCGGCTTCACCAACTTTACCAAGCGGATAATTTTGGCTAGTAGAATTGATTGACCCTTTACCTACGGGATCATTTTTGTTTGATGCCGCAGCATAACGAAGCGTGACATCGTCTTTGGTTAATACTTTGGGTTGACGACCTTTTAAATAAACTTGTGCATCTAAGGCATTATATGAACCAGGTGTGACAGCGTTATACAGATTTTGTTGATAACGCGCATCGGTTTGGGCTTGCATGCCCATTTCTGGATAAGGTAAAACAACCACATCACCTTCTTTGCCATTTAGCGATTTGCCTAATTTAGGCGCATTTTTTTGTGATTCGGTCACTAAAGCTGAAACATCGGGTAAACCTGTTGGTGGTGTACCGACTACCACTTCAATTGTCGATTCACAACGGCGATTTTGAGCATCCATCGCGCTGAAATGCACGGTGTAACGCGCATTATCACGGACAAATTGCACTGTCGTTTTTAAACCATCAGGACGTTTGTAGGCAGGTGGATTTGAATTTTTGATTAGTTCACCAAAAACGCCACCGGAAAAATCCCAGTCGTAAGTTAAAGGACTGGCGGTTTGATCCTTTAGCGTGGCCTGTGCGGCAAATGACACATTTTGATTTGCACTAAAAGTCGCGCCTGTTTTGGGAGAAAGAATTGTACAAACAGGCATTTTTGTATCAACGGCTGCTTGCACAGGCGGCAGTGTGATTGCCATTGTCGCCATTACCGGTACAAGCGCGATCAGTCCTATTCTGCGCTTTTGCGGCTGTGGCGTGGGTTTATCATTGAGCATAAAAGCCCTCCTTTAAAAATTAGTTTTTAATTAAAAACGCCACAAAAACAAATTCGCGGCTAGTTTGCGTCGCAATAACTGAACCCTTTTAAATTTTATTTAAAATTCAAATAATTATATTTATTTTTGCTGGTAAAAAATAAAAAGTTATGGGGGATATAACATATTTCTTTTTAAAAATGTGGGATATGACCTGTCAAATTTATTTTTGTGAAAGGTTCGAGTATAAAAGTCATTCAGTGCAGAAATGCTGTTAAAAATTTATAACTTACATAACATCTGTTAGCAGAATAGTTCGTAAATGCGTTATAATTCAAACATCAAAAATCAATATCCTCTTTGCGTCATCACGCATCTTAAAATCTACAACAGGTAAACCATGTCTAACGATACATCCTCGTCTAACAATACTTCTCCTTTATTGTCATTTCGTGATTTAGGTCTTATTGAACCCGTGCTTAAAGCACTTAAAGAAGTTGGTTACGAAATCCCATCCCCCATTCAAGCACAAACAATTCCTTACATTCTTGATGGCAAAGATGTTTTAGGTCAGGCACAAACTGGCACGGGTAAAACGGCCGCTTTCGCGCTTCCGATTTTGTCACGCATTGATTTAAAACAAAAAGACCCACAAGTTTTAGTTTTAGCTCCCACGCGCGAATTGGCGATTCAAGTCGCCGAAGCGTTTCAAAGTTATGCGGCACATTTAAGAGATTTTCATGTCTTGCCTATTTACGGCGGTCAAGATTACGGCACGCAATTACGTCAGCTCAAACGCGGCGCACAAGTTGTTGTCGGTACACCCGGTCGCGTCATGGATCACATGCGTAAAGGCACACTTTCGCTAGATAATTTAAAGTTTCTAGTTCTCGATGAAGCCGACGAAATGTTGCGTATGGGCTTTATTGATGATGTCGAATGGATTTTAGAACAAACACCTGATAATCGTCAGATTGCGTTATTTTCTGCCACAATGCCAAGCGTCATTCGCAAAATGACGGAAAAATATTTGCACAAACCTGAACACGTTACGATTAAAGTCACTAATGCGTCAGCAGAAAACATTCGTCAGCGTTATTGGCTGGTTAGCGGTGTGCATAAATTGGATGCGTTGACGCGCATTTTAGAAGCCGAAACTTTTGATGGCATGATTATTTTCGTGCGAACTAAAACCGCAACGATTGAACTTGCTGAAAAATTAGAAGCACGCGGCTATTCTGCGGCGGCAATTAACGGCGATATGTCACAAACGTTGCGTGAACGTGCCATTAGCCATTTGAAAAACGGTAAGTTGGATATTTTAATTGCAACAGACGTTGCCGCGCGCGGTTTAGACGTAGACCGTATTACGCACGTTTTAAATTACGATATTCCTTACGATACCGAATCGTATGTGCATCGTATTGGTCGTACCGGTCGCGCAGGACGTACTGGCGATGCCATTTTGTTTATCGCACCGCGTGAACGTAAATTGCTTGTAAATATCGAACGGGCGACTAAACAAAAAGTTGAAGAAATGGGCTTGCCATCAACTGAAATCATCAATAACAAACGTATTGCCCGTTTCAAACAAAACATTACTGATACGTTAGCCGCCGCAGAATTGAGCTTCTTCAGTCAGTTGATTGAACAATATCAGCAAGAACACAATGTGACAGCTTTGGAAATCGGTGCGGCATTAGCGAAACTGGTGCAAGGCGATGAACCGCTTCTCATGTCTCCGCCGAAAAAAGTGTCAGAACGCGATCGAGATCGTGATGAAAGACCCGCTCGCAGAGATTCACGTTCTGAAGGGCGTGGTGCGCGTGACAGAAATAATCGTCGTGGTGAATCGGGTGAACGTCGTTCAAGACGTGATTTTGGCGCGTCGAATATTGAAATGGAAACTTTCCGCATTGATGTTGGTCACGCACACGGCGTAAAACCGGGAAATATTGTTGGCGCAATTGCAAATGAAACGGGAATTGATGGCGAACACATTGCCAGAATTCGTATTGAAGACGATTACAGCACCGTTGAATTACCGGCGGGGATGCCAAAAGAATTGTTGCAAGAGTTACGCAAAGTGCGTGTCGCTGGACAATTGTTAAACATCACGCCTGTTGATGGTAATGTTTCGCGTGGCGAAGGCAGAAAATCTGCAAAATTCGATGACGGCGTTAAATCTAAAAACGATAAAAGCAAAAAACGTTTAAGTTCAACGTCTCGCAGAGCCAAAGAGCCAAAAGATTTTTAAGTTTGGTTTAAATGAAAAAGCCCCGACAGTCGGGGCTTTTTTTATGCGTTAAAGTTTTTCATTAGATTTAATTGTTTTTCCAAATATTCCGTTGACGCACCAATACTTTTATTAAAATCAATTTCTTTTTGAACTAGCTCAATGTAATTAACTTTTGTGTTTAGTGACGCTTCCATTTGTGCTTTGGTATCGTTTGTTAAATTCAAACCTTTTGGCAACACGATAGGTGGCAGTTCAGGAAAACGCCCAGATTTAACTAATTCACCAAATTCATTGGGAGTCATGTTTGTGAAATCAGGTTTAACTCGTTTGAAAAAATCAGCGCGTTCTTGCTGAAGAAATGCTAAAGATTTTTGTAAAGTTGAAAAAGAAACCGTTTCCGAACTCGGATGTTCATTCTGTTCGGTTAACAATTTGTTAATGTAATTTTCATCAACTTCACCAGAAAGCGCACCTGTTTCACGGTCAATTGCAATTTGTACGGCTAATCCATTAACTTCTTTTTGTGCCGTGGATGTTTTAGGCGTTACCGCATCGACTAATTTTTTATCATATGCGGTTAGTACGTCATTGATAACAAAACTTTTTTGTTCTGTTTTCAAATCACCGTGAAACAGAGCTAGAAGTTGTTTGTTAAAAGCCCTTAATTCGCTCACTAATTAATTCTGCTGGATATAATTCTGGACGTTTCAAATAATCTTTTTCTGCAAGAGCGACTTCTTCAGGAATTAAATCAAAATCACTAAAATCGCCGCTGTAATGTGTCACTGTTACGCTTGGGTCACTTTCAAGTTTTTTTAATTTTTCAGCAGGCGTTGTCCCACCGTCATAACCCAAATTCATTGAACTTCCATCTTTATAAAGTTTTGCAATGATGTTTCCTGCCTTATCGCGTACAACGGCTTCGAGTTTTTGGGACATCAAGTATTTTTTTTGACCTGCGGGCGACATTTGTTCAGCCATGAGTTTTTCAGCTTCGGCTTCTCTAATTTTCATTTCTTTTAGAGCGCGTGAGCCTTCGACTAAATCTTTAATATGAACATCGCCTTCTTTGGGATTGTAATCAACAGGAACGAGAAGTTTGAATTCGTTTAAGATTTTTTCAGCTTCTGTTTGGGAAACGCCTAATTCATTTTGTACTTCTTGTGCTGTAACAGGACGTTGTTCTTTTACTTTTATTTTTTCAAGGTGAATCTTTTGACCATCTCCTATAATGAAAGAATCATCTTTGGAAAATGTAATATCGCCAGAAGTTGGCGTTAGTGTTTGAGTCGCATTATTTAGAGCAAATAAGAAATCAGCACCTGATTTTTTTGTATTTTGAACAGCTTGTTTTTGAATTTGAGCGGTTGCATTATTATTTATCACACTGTTTAACATAAAGAACTCCCGACTAACGTGTTATTGAATGGTTTACACATTATCGGCATCAATCTCAAAATTACGATGCGACAAATTGTCGCATAAGAGCTTACACTAAATTTGCAGGCATAAAAAAAACCGACACACTTTCGTGCATCGGCTTTTTTGTAAGCAGGAAAAGTAAAAACTTATCTGCCGAATCTTTTACGGAATTTATCAACGCGCCCCGCTGTGTCCACAACGCGTTGTTTCCCTGTGTAGAAAGGGTGGCAAGAAGAACAAACCTCGATGTTTAAGTCTTTAGCCAACGCAGAACCGGTCACAAAAGTATTACCACAGCCACAAGTGACGGTAATTTGTTTATAATTAGGATGAATTTCTGGTTTCATGATTTTTCGCATTGCCCACTAGCGGGCGGTAGATTTAAAAACCGCTAATGATACTGACTTAAGATACAAATTGCAATGGATTCAAACTTTTATGCGTATTATTACTCTTAATGCAAATGGAATTCGCTCTGCCCAACGTAAAGGTTTTTTTGAATGGCTCGCACAGCAAAACGCAGATGTCGTTTGTATTCAAGAAACCAAAGCGCAACTTGAGCAATTAGATACCGACCTTTTTTGTCCTTCGCCGTACCACTGTTTTTATCATGATGCTGAAAAAAAAGGTTACAGCGGCGTTGCGCTTTATTGTAAAAATAAACCTGATGAAGTCATTTACGGCATCGGTATTGACGATATTGACCGAGAAGGTCGTTTTATCGAGGCTCGTTTTGGTAATTTAAGCGTGATTTCGCTTTATTTACCTTCTGGTTCTTCGGGAGAAGAACGGCAAACGTTTAAATTTAGTGTTTTGGAACGTTTCCAGAAATATTTACAAACGTGTGTAACAAATGGACGTGATACTATTATCTGCGGGGATTGGAATATTGCTCATAAAACCATTGATTTAAAAAATTGGCGTGGCAATCAAAAAAATTCCGGCTTTTTACCTGAAGAACGTGCATGGCTGGATGCTGTTTTGGCGGATGAAAAATGGTTTGATGCGTTTCGATTAGTCAATCAAGAAACCGAACAATACACTTGGTGGTCAAATCGCGGACAGGCTTGGGCAAAAAATGTGGGTTGGCGCATTGATTACCAAATCATTAGCGCATCTTTAAAACATCGTGTTAAAACAGCCAGCATTTATAAAGCAGAGCGTTTTTCAGATCATGCACCGCTTATTATGGATTACAACGATTAAAATTTATGTCAAATATTCAAGCTCTAAAGAAGGCAAACTCTATGCGTAACGTCTCATTATTTGAATCCGAAGCACACAGTTTTATTTTGCTCAACGAGAGCGAACCTGGTGAAGAAGATGGCATTCGTTCTAATCAATATTTGATTAAACATCACAACGAAGGCGTATTGCTTGACCCTGGTGGATTTGGTGTGATGCCGCGTGTTTTAGCTGAAATGCTACGTTACATTGAACCGAACCAAATCAAGGGCATTTTTCTTTCACATCAAGACCCTGACATTGTCGGTGGTTTATCAACGTGGATGGAATTGTGTCAAGCACCGGTTTTTGTTTCGAGTATTTGGTTACGTTTTTTGCCGCATTACGGTTTAAAAGACATGAGGCGTTTTATTGGTGTTCCAAATGAAGGTATGATTTGGAATGATGGTTGCGATTTTAGTTTGAAAATTGTTCCTGCCCATTTTTTGCATTCGGAAGGGCAAATTAACGTTTACGACTCCATTTCAAAAATTTTATTTACGGGCGACATCGGGTCAGCGATGTTGCCCAATGAACATAATTATATTTTTGTCGATGATTTTTCAGCCCATATTCCATATATCGAAGATTTTCATCGTCGTTATATGTGTTCGAATAAAGCGATTTTGTGTTGGTTAGAAACAATTGCAGAACTCGATATTCAAATTCTTGCGCCTCAGCATGGACCAATTTATCGTGGTAAAGCGGTGCAGGATTTTTTTGCTTGGTTTAAAAATTTGCAATGTGGTGTAGATTTAATGCAACCGTTTGGACACTTCCCCAAAAAAGGGTGATACCGTGAATCATTACACGCCCCATTTAGAAGAATTACGTTTTAATTTTGTTAATCAAATTACCGAAATTTTAGAAAATCAAACTCGCGCTCAACGTTATGCACTTAACAACATTGATTTAACCGATAACGTTAGCAAAGAAATTATTGAAAATTTGCAAATCGGTTTACGCTCATCATCCGTAGATGAAGCAAAAACGGCAATGCAACGTGCTATGCACAGTTGCGAACGCATGAATCAAAGTTTGGATTTGCTTTTTAATCAATATAAACATCACCAACAATCCAATCGATTACGCATTCAAGAAGTCATCGTTGAATTTAATAATGCCTTACACGCGCTATCATCGATTTTAATTGAAAAAGATTTGCTCGAACGGCAAAGCAAAGTTTTAGAAAGCATTATCTTGTCGCACGAACATGTTTCGCAATGGAAAGAATTTGTACAAGAAATTTTGTCCGATTTTCACAGTATTTTTCCCTTTAACTTTTTTTATATTGCCTTTGCGGAAGAGCATGGTTTATCGCTGTATTTGTACTCGATGGGTAAATATAGCGAAGACACCCTCAAAGAAGCACGTCATAAATTAAGTATGCAAATGATTGAAAGTATCGGTTTACCGCCTGATGCGGTGTTAGATATTGAAGAATTTGTCATTCCTTGTTCGGACAGTAATTTTGTTAAAAGTGTACTTGAAATTAACATGATTAGTGTGCCGGTTGCCGACCAATCCACAAATTTAGCGGGTTTGCTTGGTGTTGCCTATGCGTCGAACAATAAATTATCCAGCCAAGAAGAAAGTGTCATTCGCGCTATTTTATCCGTGATGGTAATGGTAGTCGGTTCGAGCAAAGCCTTATCGCGCACTTTGTTAGAGTTGGAATATTATGCCATTCATGACCCGTTAACGGGACTTTATAACCGTCGACAATTCAATGATATTTTAGAATACGAAGTCGGGCGGTGTGAACGTCACAATCATGAGTTTTGCGTACTCATGCTAGATTTAGACAATTTCAAAGACATTAACGATTCATTTGGTCATCCAACAGGCGATTCTGCATTACGCACCGTCGGTGAGGTATTGCGTGAACATACACGTAAAGGGGATTTGTGCGCGCGAGTGGGAGGCGATGAATTTGCCATTATTTCGGTTGAAACTAGTTCAGAAAGTGGACACATTATTGCGGATGCCATTACAAAAAAATTGCGTGAAACCACGTTAACGTCTATTCAAGGACATCGTTATCATTTAACCATTTCAATTGGTGTCAGTTGTTTTCCCTATGACGCTAAATCTGCGGATGAATTGATGGCAGGCGTTGATGTTGCGATGTATCGCGCAAAAGCATTAGGTAAAGATGGCGTGTGTTTAGTGAAATCTATTGAAGAGCGAATCAATATTCGTGAAATGCGCCATCAAGTTGAAGAATTGCGAGACGCACTTAAAGACAATCGCATAGTGCCGTATTATCAAACTATTGTGGATTGCAAAACAGGTGACGTGATGGCGTTTGAAACCTTGGCGCGGTTGAAAAAATCAAACGGAGAAACCGTGTCCGCAGCAACGTTTATTGAAACGATTGAAAAATATGGACTATCACGTGATTTGGATCGTGCCATGATTAGTAATGCCTTGACGGCAAAACGTGCTTGCATTGATATGCAAAGTCCAGCAGCTAAAGCAAAAATTTTTGTCAATTTATCGGTTCAAGAAATTCAAGGGCGTGGCATTTTAGGGTATGCCGAAGAATTGTGTCAGCAAATGAATGTGCCACCAGAAAGTATTGTGTTTGAGTTATTAGAACGCGATGCAATTGGTGATATGACGAATATGCGGAAGTTTTTAAATAATTTACGCAGCAAAGGTTTTTCATTTGCCTTGGATGATTTCGGTAGCGGTTATAATTCATTTCATTATTTGCGCGAATTGCATTTCGAGTATGTCAAAATTGATGGTGCGTTTGTTCGTAATATCATTAATTCAAAACTGGATTATGCCTTGGTGCATAATTTGTCACGTTTATGCCAAGACATTGGAATTTTGACGATTGCAGAATTTGTCGAAAATGAAGAGATTTTAAAAGCACTGCAAACAATGGGCATCAATTATGTACAAGGTTATCATATCAGTGTGCCAATCTCTGAAATGCGTTTGCCTGAGAAAAAGCGAGGTTAAGTCATGCGTTGTCCTTTTTGCGCGGAACATGACACGCGCGTTTTAGATTCACGTTTAGCGCATGATGGCGACCAAGTGCGGCGACGACGCGAATGCACCGTGTGCAAAGCGCGTTTTACCACTTACGAAGTGGCGGAATTGCGAATGCCTGATGTGGTGAAACATAATGGCACGCGCCAACCTTTTGATGACCAAAAATTGCGATCAGGCATTATGAAGGCCTTGGAAAAACGTCCTGTGAATCGCAATGCCGTCGAACAAGCGGTCAGTCGCATTAAACGTAGCTTGACAGGGAAAACCGATAGCGAAGTGTCGAGTCAATTGCTGGGCGAAAAAGTGATGAATGAATTGCGTAATTTAGATCATGTTGCCTATGTGCGATTTGCATCGGTGTATCGCAGTTTTGAAGACGTGAGCGAATTTAACGACGTGATTGCGAATTTGAATGATGCAAACTGATTTAAAATTTATGGCGTATGCGCTGCAACTTGCCGAACGTGGATGTTTTACCACTGACCCAAATCCGCGCGTGGGTTGTGTTTTGGTAAAAGATGGGCAAATTATTGGCGAAGGTTGGCACGAGAGGGCAGGGCAAGCGCATGCTGAAATCAATGCGTTAAAGAATGCAATTGAAGATG